>NZ_JBHYZV010000040.1:0-42502 GCF_042753905.1 Streptomyces sp. NPDC059248
GCCTGCTTCTTTTTTTAATACCCCCCCGGCGCCCTGTCCCTGCGCGGGCCCGGGACCCCCCGTTGGGGCGCGCCACGTACGCCGCCCGCCCCTTTGGTTTGTCCGTACGCCTCCGGAGACGTCCTACGGCTTGCGGGCCACCGCCCCGTACTGCGCCACCACCCGAGGCTCGGTGTCCCCGGCCGCGGGCCGCCAGCGGGAGCAGGAGACGAGCCCCGGCTCCAGCAGCTCCAGACCGGCGAAGAACGAGGCGATCTCCGCACCCGGCCTGGCCGTGATCGGCGGGGTGGCGTTCTCGTTCCAGAAGGCCATGGCCTCGGCGTTCGCCTCGCCGCCCAGCTCCGTCGTCGGATGGGTGAGTACCAGATAGCTGCCGGACGGCACCGCGTCCATCAGCGTCCGCACCACGGCACGCGCCACGTCCGTGTCCAGCACGAAGTTCAGGATGCCCAGCATGATCACGGCGATCGGACGGCCGGGGTCGAGCGTCGGCCGCAGCGACCGCACGATGGCCGCCGGGTCGTGGGCGTCCGCGTCCAGATACTCCGTCCGGCCCTCCGGCGACGAGGTCAGCAGCGCCCGGGCGTGCGTCAGCACGATCGGGTCGTTGTCGACGTAGACGATCCGGGAGTCCGGCGCGACGCGCTGGGCGACCTCGTGGGTGTTGTCGGCGGTCGGCAGTCCGGTACCGATGTCGAGGAACTGGCGGATCCCCGCCTCGGCGGCCAGGAACGTCACCGCCCGGCCCAGGAACTCCCGGTCGGCGCGGGCCACTTCGCCGATGCTGGGGAACAGCCCGGTGACATGGTCGCCGACCGCGCGGTCCACCGGATAGTTGTCCTTGCCGCCCAGCCAGTGGTTCCACACCCGGGCGTTGTGCGCCACATCCGTACGGATCCGGCTGTCACCCGTCGGACCCTGCGGTCCCCGGGGGTCGTCCGTGCTCATGGCGCTCCTCCGTGCGATCGGTGCGGTCGGTGCCCACCGGCGGATCCGGGTCCGTCGGCGGATCCGGCGCGCGGCCGGACGGTCATCATGCCCGACCCGCGGCCCGTCCCGGCGGTCCGCCGAGGACGGAACGGAGCACGGCGACCCGGTTGGTGGTGACCGAGTCCACGCCCGCGGCGACCAGCCGCCGCATGGTGCGGCGGGTGTCCGCCGTCCACGCCGAGACCAGCAGCCCCTCGCCGTGCAGCCGGTCCGTCAGGGCCCGGCTCACCAGACCGAAGCGGTAGTTCAGCGTCCGGGGCCGCAGGGCGGCCAGCAGGACCGGCCGGGGCGGGGCGAGCGTCGTCCAGGTCAGGGCGATCTCGGCGCCCGGGTCGGCCTCCCGGACCGCGAGCATCGTCACCGGGCCCGCGCAGTAGTACGCGGACTCCGCCGCGCCCGCATCGCGGACCGCGCCGACCACCGCGCGTACCGCCGCCCGGTCGGCGCCGGGCAGATCCAGCATCACCCGGCGGCCGGCGGCCGTGATCACCTCCAGCGCCTCGGCGAGGTCCGGCACCCCGCCGCCGGTGACCTCGGCGACCTCGGCCCGGGTGAGCGCGGACAGCGGGGTGTCGTACCGCCAGAGCCGTTTCAGGGTGGCGTCGTGCAGCAGGACGGGGACCCCGTCGGAGGTGAGCCGTACATCGATCTCCACGGCGTCCGCGCCGCGCGCCAGGGCCGAACGGAGCGACGGCAAAGTGTTCTCCCGGACGCGGTACGGATCGCCGCGGTGCGCGACCGCGACGACCGGCCGCGCCGACCCGTCCGGGCCGGGTCCGCCCCGTACCGGCCCTTCCGATACGAGTCCGTCCGGTACGGGTCGTTCCGCCACCGGTCCTTCGGGTACGGGTCCGTCCGCCGCCGGTTCTTCCGGTACGGGACCGGGCGCGGCCGGGCCGGTGGCGCGGCCCGCCGGGGGCGTCCGGCGGGCGCCGTCCGGGCGCGGTATGTCGGCTCCCATCGGTCAGGCGCCGGGGGCCGCGAGCCAGGCGCTGGTGTACGCGTCGATCTCCCCGGCGATCCGGTGCTTGCCCGCCGGGTCGAGGAAGCTCGCCGTCACCGCGTTCTTGGCCAGATCGGCCAGGCCCCGCTCGTCGAGGCCGAGCAGCCGCGCCGCCACCTCGTACTCGGTATTGAGATCCGTACCGAACATCGGCGGGTCGTCGCTGTTCACGGTCACCGGCACCCCGGCGGCCACCAGCTCCCGGATCGGATGGCGTTCGAGGTCGGTGACGGCCCGGGTGGCGATGTTGGAGGTGGGACAGACCTCCAGCGGGATCCGGTGCTCGGCGAGATGGGCCAGCAGACGCGGATCCCGTACGGCGCTGATGCCGTGGCCGATCCGTTCGGCGCGCAGCTCGGTCAGGGCGTCCCAGACGGTTTCCGGACCCGTGGTCTCGCCCGCGTGCGGCACCGAGTGCAGCCCGGCCTCGATCGCCCGGTCGAAATAGGGCTTGAACTGGGCGCGGGGCACCCCGATCTCGGGCCCGCCGAGCCCGAAGGAGACCAGCCCCTCCGGCCGCAGGTCGATCGCCAGGTGGGCGGTCTCGTCGGCGGCCTCCAGGCCCGCCTCGCCGGGAATGTCGAAGCACCACCGCAGGACCACGCCCAGCTCGGTCTCGGCCGCGAGCCTGGCGTCCTCGATGGCCTCCATGAACGCCTTCTCGTCGATGCCGCGGCTCACCGAGCTGTACGGGGTGATCGTCAGCTCGGCGTAGCGGATGTTCTGCCGGGCCATGTCCCGGGCGATCTCGAAGGTCAGCAGCCGGACGTCCTCCGGGGTGCGGACCAGGTCCACCACGGAGAGATAGACCTCGATGAAGTGCGCGAAGTCGGTGAAGGTGAAGTAGCGGGCGAGGGCCCCGGAATCGATGGGGACCCGGGAGTCCGGGTGGCGGGCGGCCAGCTCGGCGACGATGCGCGGGGAGGCCGACCCGACGTGGTGGACATGGAGCTCGGCCTTGGGGAGCCCGGCGATGAACGGGCGCAGATCGGACATCGGCGCTACTTCTCCTGTGATCGGCTGATCGGTGGGACGGCCCGGAGGCCCGTGATCATGGTAGGCGGCCTACCGCCCGTCGGCCGGGAGCCCGACGCCCGTACCATGGCCGTACGAAGATCCGAGGGGCGCCCGGGCACCGGTGCGCACGGGGAGATCGGGGGGAGCCATGACCGAACGGCCGAGCGCCCGGAAGCCGGGGGACGACAACCCCTGGGCGGCGCCGAAGGACAGTGCGGCACGGGGGAACGGCGGCCGCGGGACGGATCCGGGCGGCGCCCCGGCCGGTGGCACGACCGGTGGCGCACGACCACCCGGACGGGGGACGCACGACCTGCCGACGGTGACCTCCATGCCCGCCGCGGGAACCGTACCGCCGCCGGGCGTGTCCGGCGTGTACGGCCGACAGGCCGGCGGCCCGTACGGCACCGGGGGAGCGCCCGACCCCTACGGCGCGTACACCCCGGACTCCGGCTACCGGGCCCCCACCCCCGTCGCCCCGCCCGTCCACCCCCTCCAGCCCGCGATCCCCGGCTCCTTCGGCTGGGCGCCCATCGGGCCGAAGCGGAGCGGGATGGGTGTCGCGGCGCTGGTGCTGGGGCTCTGCTCCCTGGCGATGTTCTGCGTCCTGGGGCTGAACGTGGTGATGGGCCTGCTCGCCGTGGTCTTCGGGATCATCGGCCGCAAGCGGGTGGCCCGGGGCGAGGCCGAGAACGGGCGCCAGGCGACCGCGGGCATCGTCCTCGGCGCCCTCGGGATGCTGCTCGGGGCCCTCGTCTTCGCGGCGGCCATCTGGGCGGGTGACGACGAGGGCGCGCGTGAGGAGAAGGGCGCACCGGCCCCGGCCGCCGTCACCGCCCCTGTCGCCGCCCCCGTCGAGGGAGCCCCGGCCGCCGGAGTCCCCGGCCGCTGAACGAACGCCGTTACGGGCCCGGCCGGACCGATCTCCGGCCGGGCCTTCGCCGTCTCCCGCCGCGGCCTCCTCCGACGTCCCCTCCGTCGTATCCCCCGCCCACGGCGCAGCCGGGCCCCTGCCTCCGTACCCCCGGATGCGTCACTCGGCCGCCCGCGCCGTCCCCCGCGCCGTCCCCCGCGCCGTCCCCCGCGCCGTCCCCCGCGCCGGCTCCGGCGCCGGGCCCGATTCCGCGATCCGCAGCTCCTCCCGCGCCGCCATCAGCGCGAAGCCGAGGAGATTCAGCCCCCGCCAGCGCTCCGGGTCCGCCGCGCGCTCGTCGTCCGCCGTGAGCCCGATGCCCCAGATCCGGTCCTTGGGGCTCGCCTCCACCAGCACCCGGTCGCCCGTCCCCAGCAGATACGCCCGCAACCCGGGGTCCTGGCCGAACTTGTGGAGATTGCCCGCCCGGACGATCCCGGACCGCTCCCGCCGCCACACCTCCTCGTCGAAGCCGCGCACCAGTCCGCCCGCGCGCTTCGCCTCGGCCGGATGCCCCGCGTCCAGGGCCAGCCGCTCGGCGGCGGCGTCCCCGAACAGCCGCGCCTTCGACGCCATCATCCAGTGCTCCGCTGTCGCATAACGCACCCCGTCGACCACGAAGGGTGACGGCCACCACTGGCTGAGGCAGCTCGCCGCGATCCGTCCGTCCCGGCGTGGGGTGTTCCCCCAGAAGAAGATGAATTTCCGTAGCTCACCCTGCCTGACCTGCGCGATCAGCTGCTCCCTGTCCATACACGCAAGTGTGGCAGCCACCACTGACACTTCGTAGCGGTATGAGCCGCCCGACGCGACACATGGTCGACCGAATCCGTCGCGTAATCAAAAGGCAACTACGGAATCCCTTGTTGGTGCCGGAGGGCTCTGTCAGGATCGGCACTCACCTCCCGCTTGTTCCACATTCGAGCGGTGATGGAGTGGACAACGGCGGACCGACCGCGTGCAATTGCACGCCTACGAACCGACGGTATTCACTCGACGGCATTTCTGGCCGGGACTACGGAGAGCGTCATGGGGAACCGATTCCAGGTGCTGGACCGCTTCGCGGACGGCGCGCAGTTCATCGGCGGACAGGTGCGTACGGGCGGTTCGGGGACGGTTCAGGGAATCGTCGACCCGGCCAGCGGCGACACCGTGTACCGGTACGAGACGGCCGGGCCCGCCGATGTCGACGCGGCCGTCGCCGCCGCCGAGTCCGCCCTGCCGGGCTGGGCCGGGGCCACCCCGGCCGAACGCTCCGACGCCCTGCACCGCCTGGCCGCCGTCCTCGCCGAACGGGCCGCCGACTTCGCCCGGGTCGAATCCCTCCAGTGCGGCAAGCCGATCAAGCTCTGTACCGAGTTCGACGTCCCCGGCACGGTCGACAACACCTCCTTCTTCGCCGGCGCGGCCCGTCATCTCCAGGGCCAGTCGGCGGGCGAGTACAGCGGGGACCACACCTCGTACGTCCGCCGGGAGCCGATCGGGGTCGTCGGTTCGATCGCCCCCTGGAACTATCCCCTCCAGATGGCCGCGTGGAAGATCCTCCCCGCGATCGCCGCCGGGAACACGGTCGTCCTCAAACCCGCCGAGATCACCCCGCTGACCTCGGTGATGTTCGCGCAAGCCGCGACCGACGCCGGGCTGCCCCCCGGGGTCGTCAACGTGGTCTCCGGCACCGGCCGCGACGCCGGGGAACGCCTGGTCGGCCACCCCGGCGTGGCCATGGTCTCCTTCACCGGCTCCACCGCCGTCGGCAAGCGGGTCGCCGCCCTCGCCACCGACACCGTCAAACGGCTCCATCTCGAACTCGGCGGCAAGGCGCCGTTCGTCGTCTTCGACGACGCGGACCCGGACGCCGCGATCCAGGGCGCCGTTGCCGGGGCCCTGATCAACTCGGGCCAGGACTGCACGGCCGCCACCCGGGTCTACGTCCAGCGACCGCTGTACCGGCGGGTGCTGGAGGGTATCGCCGACACCATGGCGGGCGTCCGGCTCGGCGACCCCTTCGACCCCGCCACCGACCTCGGCCCGCTGGTCTCCCACGCGCAGCGCGACCGGGTCGCCGGGTTCGTGGAGCGGGCCAGGGCGTACGCCACCGTCGTCACCGGCGGCAAGGCCCCCGGGAACGAGGGCGCGTACTACCTGCCGACGCTGATCGCCGACGCCGCGCAGAACAGCGAGATCGTGCAGGCCGAGATCTTCGGGCCGGTCCTGGTGATCCTGCCCTTCGACTCCGACGACGAGGGCATCGCCCTCGCCAACGACACCCCGTACGGCCTCGCCGCCTCCGCCTGGACCCGGGACGTCTTCCGCGCCAACCGCGCCACCCGGGAGATCGCGGCGGGCTGCGTCTGGATCAACGACCACATTCCGATCATCAGTGAGATGCCGCACGGCGGATATCGGGCGTCCGGCTTCGGCAAGGACATGTCGATGTACTCCTTCGAGGAGTACACCCAGGTCAAGCACGTCATGTTCGACAACACGGCGGTGGCCCGCAAGGACTGGCACCGCACGGTCTTCGGCGACAGATAGCCGGCCGCCGGACGCGGCCGACCCACGGTGAAAGGGCACAGCGCATGGACCATCACAAGCCCGAGGGCCTGTCCGCCGCCCAGCTGGCGGCGATACGGCGCACGCTGACGAGCGGCCGGGGCGCCCTGACCCGCCGCTCCACCCTGCGGGCCCTGGGCGCCGGGGTACTCACCGCCGCGGGCGCCGCGGCCCTCACCTCCTGCGGCATCCCGCCCGCCAAACGGGAGGGCGGCGCCGCGGACTCCGACGACCACTCGGCGAAGGAGAAGACGGTGGTCTTCTCCAACTGGACCGAGTACATGGACACCGGCGACGACAAGAAGTCCCGGCCCACCCTCGCCGCCTTCACGAAGCGGACCGGGATATCGGTCAAGTACACCGAGGACATCAACGACAACGTCGAGTTCTTCGGCAAGATCCAGCCCCAGCTCGCCGCGGGCCAGGGGACCGGCCGCGATCTGATCAACCTCACCGACTGGCTGGCCGCCCGGATGATCCGTCTCGGCTGGGTGCAGAAACTCGACCCGTCCCTGCTGCCCAACGCCTACGCCCATCTCTCCCCGCAGTTCCGCCGCCCCGACTGGGACCCGGGCCGGGCGTACTCGTACCCGTGGACCGGGATCTCCGCCGTCATCGCCTACAACATCAAGGCGACCGGCGGGAAGAAGGTCGACTCGGTGAGCCAGCTCCTCGACGACCCCGCGCTCAAGGGCCGGGTCGGCTTCCTCACCGAGATGCGCGACACCGTCGGTATGACCCTGCTCGACCTCGGCAAAACCCCCGGGAAGTTCACCGACGCCGACTACGACGAGGCCGTCGGACGGCTCCAGAAGGGTGTCGACCGCAAGCAGATCCGCCGCTTCCACGGCAACGACTACACCTCCGACCTGTCGAAGGGCGATATCGCCGCCTGTGTCGCCTGGGCCGGGGACGTCATCCAGCTCCAGGCCGACAACCCCGACATCCGGTACGCCATCCCCGCGGCCGGCTACATCACCTCCACCGACAACCTCCTGGTCCCGGCCGGGGCCCGGCACCGGGCCAACGCCACCCGGCTGATCGACTACTACTACGAGCGCCCGGTCGCCGCCCGGCTCGCCGCGTACATCAACTACGTCTGCCCGGTCGAGGGCGTCAGCGCCGAACTCGCGAAGATCGACCCGGCGCTGGCCCGGAACACGCTGATCGTCCCGGACCGGGCCATGGCCGCGAAGTCCCACGCCTTCCGCTCCCTCAGCAACGAGGAGGAGAAGGCGTACGAGGAGAAGTTCGCCAAACTCATCGGCGCCTGACCCTCCCGCCGCCCGAGGCCGGCCCGGCCTTCGCGAGGCCCGCCCGGCCCGCCCGAGGCCCGTCCGCCCCGGCCGGGGCCCGTGCTCCCCGCTCCCTCCGACGACCCCCTGGGACCGCCACCCATGACAGACACCGACCCCACCGGCGGCGATGTCCGCCTCACCGGGATCAGCAAGACCTATGGATCCTTCGCCGCCGTCCACCCGCTCGATCTGACCGTCCCGCACGGCTCCTTCTTCGCCCTCCTCGGCGCCTCCGGCTGCGGGAAGACGACCACCCTGCGGATGATCGCCGGTCTTGAGGACCCCACCACCGGGACCGTCCGGCTCGGCGACCGCGATGTGACGGGCCTGCCGCCGCACAAACGCCCCGTCAACACGGTCTTTCAGAGCTATGCCCTCTTCCCGCATCTGACGATCTTCGAGAACATCGCCTTCGGGCTGCGCCGCCGGGGTATCCGCTCGGTGAAGAAGCAGGTCGGCGAGATGCTCGACCTCGTCCAGCTCGGCGACTTCGCCCACCGCAAACCGCACCAGCTCTCCGGCGGCCAGCAGCAGCGGGTCGCGGTCGCCCGCGCGCTGATCAACCACCCGCAGGTCCTCCTCCTCGACGAACCCCTGGGCGCCCTCGACCTCAAACTCCGGCGGAGGATGCAGCTGGAGCTGAAGCGCATCCAGACCGAGGTCGGGATCACCTTCGTCCATGTCACCCACGACCAGGAGGAGGCCATGACGATGGCCGACACGGTCGCGGTGATGAACGGCGGCCGGGTCGAGCAGCTGGGCGCCCCGGCCGAACTGTACGAGGCCCCGCGCACCCCCTTCGTCGCCAACTTCCTCGGCAGCTCCAACCTGATCGGCGCCGAGGTCGCGTCGGTGACCGGGGGAGTGGCCGCCGTCACCGTCGGGGACACCGTCCTGCGGCTGCCGGCCGAGCGCTGCGCCACCGCGCCCGCCGCCGGACGGAAACTGCTCGTCGGGGTGCGGCCGGAGAAGATATCCCTGGTCCACGCCGATGACGCGGCCGGGATCGATGGCGCGAGGAATCGTTTCACCGGGACGATCAGGGCGGCCGGGTTCATCGGGGTCTCCACCCAGTACGTCGTCGACAGCCCGGCGGGCGGCGTCCTCGACGTCTACGTCCAGAACCTCGAACGGGACTCCAGGCTCGCGCCCGGCGCCGAGGTCGTCCTCCACTGGAACCCCGCCCACACCTTCGGACTCGACACCGACCGCCCCGCCGACGAGGGCGCCCCGGACGCCCCGGAGGGCGCGAAGGCCGCGAAGGCCCCGGACGCCGCGAAGGGCGCCAAGGCCGCGGAGGCCGCCGGATGAGCGCCGCCACCGCCCCCACCACCGGGTCCCCGCCCGACGGGCCGGAAGCCGCCGGGCCGGACGCCACCGCCGGGCCGGTACCGCACAAGCGGTCCGTACGCCGCCGTCTCGTGCCGTACTGGCTGCTGCTTCCCGGCATCCTGTGGCTGCTGGTCTTCTTCGCCCTGCCGCTGGTCTACCAGGCGTCGACCTCGGTCCAGACCGGCTCCCTCGAAGAGGGCTTCCAGGTCACCTGGCATTTCGCCACCTACACCGACGCCCTGGCCGAGTACTGGCCGCACTTCGTCCGTTCGGTGCTGTACGCGGGCACCGCGACGCTGCTGTGTCTGCTGCTCGGCTATCCGCTGGCGTATCTGATCGCCTTCCGGGCCGGGCGCTGGCGCCATCTGCTGCTCGTCCTGGTCATCGCGCCGTTCTTCACCAGCTTCCTGATCCGGACCCTGGCCTGGAAGACGATCCTCGCCGACGGCGGGCCCGTCGTGGACGTCCTCGACACCGTCGGCTTCCTCGCCGTCACCGACTGGCTCGGCATGACCGACGGCTCCCGGGTGCTCGCCACCCCGCTCGCCGTCGTCACCGGGCTGACGTACAACTTCCTGCCGTTCATGATCCTGCCGCTCTACACGTCCCTGGAGCGCATCGACCCCCGGCTCCACGAGGCCGCGGGCGACCTCTACGCCACCCCGGCGACCACCTTCCGCAAGGTCACCTTCCCGCTGTCGCTGCCGGGTGTCGTCTCCGGCACCCTGCTGACCTTCATCCCCGCCAGCGGCGACTACATCAACGCCGAACTCCTCGGCTCCACCGACACCAAGATGGTGGGCAATGTCATCCAGTCGCAGTTCCTGAGAGTGCTCGACTACCCGACCGCCGCCGCGTTGTCGTTCCTTCTCATGGCCGTTGTGCTGATCATGGTCTCGGTCTACATCAGGCGGGCCGGAACGGAGGACCTGCTGTGACCCCCCTGACGAAGGCGGCCGGCTGGCTCCGCCGGAACCTCGTGGTCCTCGCGGGGCTCGCCACCCTCGCCTATCTGATCCTGCCCAACGTCGTCGTGATGGTCTTCTCCTTCAACAAACCCGCCGGGAAGTTCAACTACGCCTGGCGGGAGTTCTCCACCGACGCCTGGCGGGACCCGTGCGGTGTCGCCGACCTCTGCGGCTCACTCGGTCTCTCGCTGCGGATCGCCTTCCTCGCCACCCTCGCCGCCACCGTCCTCGGCACGATGATCGCCTTCGCCCTGGTGCGCTACCGCTTCCGGGCCCGCGGCGCGGTCAACTCCCTGATCTTCCTGCCGATGGCGATGCCCGAGGTCGTGATGGCCGCGTCGCTGCTCACCCTCTTCCTCAACCTGGGGGCGGAGCTGGGCCCGACGACCGTCCTGATCGCCCACACGATGTTCTGTCTGAGCTTCGTGGTGGTCGCGGTGAAGGCCCGGGTGCTGTCGATGGACCCCCGTCTGGAGGAGGCCGCGCGGGATCTGTACGCGGGGCCCGTACAGACCTTCCTCCGGGTGACCCTGCCGATCGCGGCGCCCGGGATCGCGGCGGGCGCCCTGCTCGCCTTCGCCCTCTCCTTCGACGACTTCATCATCACCAATTTCACCTCGGGCAACAGCGTCACCTTCCCCATGTTCGTCTGGGGTTCGGCCCAGCGGGGCACACCCGTACAGATCAATGTCATCGGTACGGCCATGTTCGCGATCGCCGTACTGATCGTGGTCGTCGGCCAGATCGTGGCCGGCAGACGGCGCAGGACCGAGTGACCCGATGAACCGGCCGGGCCGGACGTACCGGCCGGGCCGGGTGAAACGGATGAGCCCGACCACCACCGCACCACCTTCCGAGGAGTGGAAACCATGGCCCCAGGCGCCATGACCGCAGCATCGTCCGACCGTGCCGCCACCGCCCGGGCGGCGGAGTCGCTCGCCGACGCCCGGCCCGCGGCGTTCTGGCTGGACGACCCGGGCCGCCCCGCCGCCGAGGCCGCGCTCACCGGCGACGAACGCTGCGATCTGCTGGTCGTCGGCGGCGGCTACAGCGGACTGTGGACGGCCCTGATCGCCAAGGAGCGCGACCCCGAGTGGGACGTCGTCCTGATCGAGGGGAACGAGACGGGCTGGGCCGCCTCCGGCCGCAACGGCGGCTTCTGCGCCGCGTCCCTCACCCACGGCCTCGGCAACGGCATCGCCCGCTGGCCGGCGGAGATCGACCGTCTCGAGGAGCTGGGGGCGCGCAATCTCGACGCGATCGAGGAGGCCGTCGGGCGCTACGGCATCGACTGCGACTTCGAACGCACCGGCGCCCTCGATGTGGCGACCGAGCCGTACCAGGTGGCGGAGCTGGCGGCGGCGTACGAGGAGGCACGGCGGTACGGGATCGAGGGCCTGGAGCTGCTGGACGCGGCCGCCACCCGGGCCGAGGTCGACTCGCCGCTCTTCCTCGGCGGGCTCCTCGACCGGCGCGGCACCGCCATGCTGCACCCCGCCAAGCTGGTGTGGGGGCTGAAGCGGGCCTGTCTGGAGCGGGGGGTACGGATCTACGAGAACACCCGGGGCCTCGAACTCGCCGCCGCCCGTGCCGGAACGCATATGGCCGTCCGCACCCCCTACGGCCGGATCCTCGCCGACCGGGTCGCGCTCGGGACCAATGTCTTCCCGTCGCTGGTCAAGCGGGTACGCCCGTACACCGTCCCGGTCTACGACTACGCCCTGACGACCGAGCCGCTGACCGACGCCCAGCTCGACGCGATCGGCTGGCGCGGCCGGCAGGGCCTCGGCGACTCGGCCAACCAGTTCCACTACTTCCGGCTGACCGCCGACCGGCGGATCCTGTGGGGCGGCTACGACGCGATCTACCCGTTCGGCGGCCGGATCAGCGCCGAGCTGGACCAGCGGCCCGAGACGTATCTCAAGCTCGCACGGCACTTCTTCCACTACTTCCCCCAGCTGGAGGGGGTCCGCTTCAGTCATGCCTGGGGCGGGGCGATCGACACCTGCTCGCGGTTCTCCGCCTTCTTCGGCACGGCCCACGGCGGACGGGTGGCGTACGCCGCCGGATACACCGGCCTCGGTGTCGGGGCGACCCGCTTCGGGGCGGAGGTGATGCTCGACCTGTTGAGCGGGCGGGAGACCGAGCGGACCGCCCTGGAGATGGTGCGGACGAAGCCGCTGCCGTTCCCGCCGGAGCCGGTGGCCTGGGCCGGGATCGGGATCACCAAGTGGTCCCTGGCGCGCGCGGACGCCGACGGCGGGCGGCGGAACCTGTGGCTGCGGACCATGGACCGGCTGGGGCTCGGCTTCGACAGCTGACGCCGGACACTCCCGGTGCCCGGCGTTTCCGAGGTACGTGCACATGCACGTGTACGTGTACCTGTACGTACCGGGCCCGCTGACGCCGCCTGTTCCGTACGCCGCCGGGTCGGATTCGGCGGCCCGGCGCGGCGGGTGACGCAGTTCACTACTGATTGGTAGCCAAAGTCGCGTCATAGCCGGCGCCCCGCCCCCTCTCCCTCGTGACAGCGGGACCCGACACGAGAGGGCGGTGGCGTTATGACCGGTACACGGGGCAGGACGGCGGTGGAGTGGCTGGTGACGGCGGCTTCGGACCCCGACACCTGCCGATGGGAGTGGGAACGCAACCCCCTGGGCGTCGCGCTGCTCCCGGCGGGCCGCCGCTGGGACGTGCTGATTGTGCCCGGGGACCTCGGCTACCCCGCCCTCGATGTCCTCATCAGGCTGACGGACCGTCCGGGGCCCGTACTCGCCGACCACAGCGCCTTCCGGACCGGGTTCTTCGTCCCCGCAGGGACCGCGGCCCGCTGGATCGGTACCGGGGTACGGGCCGCCGGGCGCGGCACCTGGATCGTGGTCCCGTACCCGGAACGGGTCACCGGCGGCGGGGTCCGCTGGCTGGTGGCGCCCGACGGCTCCGGGGCGCTGACGGATCCGGCGCTGCTGGAGCTGGCGCTGCACGAGGCCGCGGCGGGTCCGGCGCGCGGCGCCCGCGGCGGTTCCGGTTCCCGGCCGGGCCGGGGACCGGGCCCTTCGGCGCCCGAGGGACGACGGTGAGACCGGGCGCGGGCGGCGGCGCCCTTGTCGGAAGCCTTGACAAGGCTATTGGTCTGGACCAAATTGTGCCTCCCCCGCCCCGCTTCCAACCCCCCACTTCCTGGAGGCAGTTGTGGTACGCGTCAGATCCACCGGGAACCGCCGCACCACCGGGACGAGAAGTCCCGGGGCCGCCCGGGGCACCAGCCGGATCCGCACCGCCAGGACCCGGTTCGGCAGACTCCTGGCCGCCGCGGCGGCCACCGCCCTCACCGTCACCGGACTGGTCGCCGGCGCGACGCCCGCGAGCGCCGCCGACTCCGAACTCGCCGTCAACGGCGGATTCGAGGCCGGACTCGGCGGCTGGAGCTGCTCCGCCAACTCCGGTACCGCCGTCACCACCCCGGTCCGTACCGGCACCGGCGCGCTCAAGGCCGCGCCCGCGGGCTCCGACAACGCCCGGTGCAGCCAGACCGTCAACGTCCAGCCCGGCTCGGCCTACAGCCTCAGCGGCTGGGTGCAGGGCGGCTATGTCTATCTCGGCGTCACCGGCACCGGCACCACCGACGTCGCCACCTGGACCCCGTCGGCTTCGAGCTGGCAGAAGCTCTCCACCACCTTCCGTACCGGCCCCGCCACCACCTCGGTCACCATCTACACCCACGGCTGGTACGGCACCCCCGCCTACCACGCCGACGACATCTCCCTCTTCGGCCCCGGCGGCGGCCCGATCGTCGTACCCACCGCCCCCACCGGGCTGACCGCCGGATCCCCCAACTCCACCTCCGTCCCGCTCGCCTGGAACCCCGTCTCCGGGGCCACCGGCTACCACGTCTACCGGGGCGCCGACCGGGTCGCCTCCAGCGCCTCGGCGTCCGCGTACGTCACCGGACTGACCCCGTCCACGACCTACGACTTCGAGGTCACCGCCGTGAACAGCGCCGGTGAGTCACCGCGGTCGCCGGCCGTGCGGGTGACGACCACGAGCGGCGGGGGCGGCGACGGCGGACTGCCGCCGCACGCGCTCGTCGGCTATCTCCACGCCAGCTTCGCCAACGGCTCCGGCTACACCCGGATGGCCGATGTCCCCGACTCCTGGGACGTCATCAACCTCGCGTTCGGCGAGCCGACCTCCGTCACATCGGGCGACATCCGCTTCTCCCTCTGCCCGGTGGCCCAGTGCCCCAACGTCGAGTCCGTGACCGATTTCAAGGCCGCGATCAAGGCGAAGCAGGCCGCGGGCAAGAAGGTCCTGATCTCCATCGGCGGCCAGAACGGGCAGGTCCAGCTCTCCTCCACCGGCGCCAGGGACGCCTTCGTCACCTCGGTCTCCCGGATCATCGACGAGTACGGCCTCGACGGTCTCGACATCGACTTCGAGGGCCACTCCCTCTCGCTCAACACCGGCGACACCGACTTCCGCGCCCCGACCACACCCGTGATCGTCAACCTGATCTCCGCGGTGAAGACCCTGAAGGCCAAGTACGGCGCCAAGTTCGTGCTCACCATGGCGCCGGAGACCTTCTTCGTCCAGCTCGGCTACCAGTTCTACGGCTCCGGGCCCTGGGGCGGACAGGACCCGCGGGCCGGCTCGTATCTGCCGGTCATCCACGCCCTGCGGGACGATCTGACCCTGCTCCACGTCCAGCACTACAACTCCGGGCCGATCATGGGCCTCGACAACCAGTACCACACCATGGGGAGCGCGAGCTTCCATATCGCCCTGACGGACATGCTGCTCACCGGCTTCCCGGTGGCCGGGAACACGGCACGGATGTTCCCGCCGCTCCGCCCCGAGCAGGTCGCCATCGGGATGCCCGCGTCCACCCAGGCGGGCAACGGCCACACCGCGCCCGCCGAGGTCAACAAGGCGCTGGACTGTCTGACGAAGCGGGTGAACTGCGGTTCGTACCAGACCCACGGCACCTGGCCCGCCCTGCGCGGACTGATGTCCTGGTCGATCAACTGGGACCGCTTCAACCAGTTCGAGTTCTCCCGGAACTTCGACGCCTACCGCTGGAGCTGACCTCCGGCGGCCCGCCGAAGAGCACCAGGAGCAGCGCGCCGAACAGGCACCAGCTGCCGATGACGTCCAGCGGCCAGTGGTAGCCGCGCAGCACCAGACCGATGCCCGTCGCCAGGGTCAGCACCCAGGCGGCGGGCATCGCCCATAGAGCGGCCCGCGCCGGGAGCGCCCGGCGGACCAGGACGGCCGCCGCGCAGAACGCCACCACGGCGGTCGCCGCGTGCCCGGACGGGTAGTAGCCCGACGCGTCGGTGAGCGGTCCCGGCCGGTCGAGCAGCGCTTTCAGGGGGACGACCCCTGACGGTACGGCGACGATCGCGAGGGCGGCGCGGGGTGCGGCGTACCGCCACGCACCGTCGCCGCGTCCGCGCCACCACGCGTATCCGGCGGCGGCGACGAGCACCGGCAGCGCCACCTCCGGATTGCCGAGGTCGGCGAGGAGTTCGGTGAGCGGCTCGGGGCCCCGGCCGGCGACCGCGCGCGACCAGCGTTCGTCGAGGGCGCGCAGCGGTCCTTCGACGGCGATCTGCCAGGTCACCAGGGCGAAGAGGGTGACGAGGGCGAGGGCCGCGTACCACCGTCCCCGAAAACGCGGCAGATGGGGCAGGTGCGGCAGACGCGGTGGACATGGCAGATGTCGCAGACGCGGTGGACATGCGAAAGTCGGCCGTCCCGGAACAGGGGGGGTAGTTCCGGGCCGGCCGACAGGACCGGGCCGCCGCGCGCCCCGGGGGGTTTGGGGCGAGCGGCCATCCGATCGGTGAGGAGTTCCGGAGCCGAAGGCTCCGGGGCTGTGTGCCAAGGCACTTCCCGGACGGCGCCGGGGATGCGCCGATCCAGGATCACCCGCGGCGAACCGCGGGCTGGTTACTTCTCTCATCTGCGAAAACCGTACGGCAGTCGGACGGCTGACGGACAGCCGGATCGCCATCCCGCCACAGCTTCTTCACAGGCCCTGCCGGTTGCGGAAAAGCCCTGGCGAGCCGGGCCCGCCAGGGCCTTTCCACCGGTGGGATCAGAGCGTGCCGAACGCCTGCTCCAGGATGTCCAGGCCCTCGTTCAGCAGGTCCTCGCCGATCACCAGCGGCGGCAGGAAGCGCAGCACGTTGCCGTAGGTGCCACAGGTCAGGACCAGCAGGCCCTCGGCGTGGCACGCCTTGGCGAGCGCGCCCGCCGACGCGGCGTCCGGCTCCTTGGTGTCGCGGTCCTTGACCAGCTCGATGGCGATCATGGCGCCGCGGCCGCGGATGTCGCCGATGACCTCGTACTTGTCGGCCATCGCCGCCAGGCGGCCCTTCATGACCTCCTCGATCCGGCGGGCCCGGGCGTTGAGGTCCAGCTCCTTCATGGTCTCGATCGAGCCGAGCGCGCCGGCGCAGGCGACCGGGTTGCCGCCGTAGGTGCCGCCGAGGCCGCCCGCGTGCGCGGCGTCCATGATCTCGGCGCGGCCCGTCACGGCGGCGAGCGGCAGACCGCCCGCGATGCCCTTGGCGGTGGTGATCAGGTCCGGGACGACGCCCTCGTCCTCACAGGCGAACCACTGGCCGGTGCGGCAGAAACCGGACTGGATCTCGTCGGCGACGAAGACGATCCCGTTGTCCCGGGCGAACCGCTCGATCGCCGGGAGGAAGCCCTTGGCGGGCTCGATGAAGCCGCCCTCGCCCAGGACCGGCTCGATGATGATCGCGGCCACGTTCTCGGCCCCGATCTGCTTGCTGATCTGGTCGATGGCCTGCGCGGACGCCTCGGCCCCCGCGTTCTCGGCACCGGTCGGCCAGCGGTAGCCGTAGGCCACCGGCACCCGGTAGACCTCGGGCGCGAACGGGCCGAAGCCCTGCTTGTACGGCATGTTCTTCGACGTCAGCGCCATGGTGAGGTTGGTCCGGCCGTGGTAGCCGTGGTCGAAGACGACGACGGCCTGGCGCTTGGTGTAGGCGCGGGCGATCTTCACCGCGTTCTCGACGGCCTCGGCGCCGGAGTTGAAGAGCGCGGACTTCTTGGCGTGGTCGCCCGGGGTCAGCTCGGCGAGCGCCTCGGCGACCTCGACGTACCCCTCGTACGGGGTCACCATGAAACAGGTGTGGGTGAAGTCGGCGAGCTGGGCCGAGGCCCGGCGTACGACCGCTTCGGCGCTGGCGCCGACGCTGGTGACGGCGATACCGGAGCCGAAGTCGATCAGCCGGTTCCCGTCCACGTCCTCGATGATGCCGCCGCCCGCGCGGGCCGTGAACACCGGCAGCACGGAGCCGACGCCGGCCGCGACCGCGGCGGTCCGGCGCGCCTGCAGCTCGACCGACTTCGGGCCGGGGATGGCGGTGACGATGCGGCGCTCCTGCGGAATCGCTGTCATGAGGGGCTCCTGGGTGTTCGTGGCCTTCGGGGGGCTTTCGGGGGCCTGCTGTGTCGAGTTCGTCGAGGGCTGTGCCGAGCGCGGCGGCCGGTGTCGTCCGCGGCCGTCTGCCGTTCCGCTCTCCTCTCCTTCGCAGGTTAGGCGCGGTGGTGGGGAGCGGGCATACGCCGTTCGGGAGTGTTGGAGGCGGGCTCCTTGTCCGCGCCGGACATAGGGCGGGTGCGAGGTGTACGGGCAGGCGTACCGGGGAGCGGGGCCGTGCGGGGCGCGGGAGAAGGCGCGGACGGCGTGGGGCGTAACGGTGAACTCCCCGCCCGGGGGCACTAGATTGGCCGTGCACAGAGGCGGGCCTGGCTGGTCAGGGGGCAGCGGTTCAGATGGATGCTTGGACGGACAGGGATTCCGCGGGCCCGTACGACGCGCACGGCGCGCGTCCGGGGGCCGTACCGGTGCCACCGCCGATGCCGGAGCGGCCACCGGGGCCCGTACCGGCACCGGCGGCACAGGGCCCCGGCGGGCCCGCCGTGCCGCGGCAGACCGTCCCCGCCGTCCCGGGCCACGCCCCGGTGACCCGCCCGGCGGTCGCCGACTGGCTGCGCACCCCCCGCCCGGCCGCCGCCCCCGGCATCTGGCGCCCTGGCCACATCCCCCGCCCGGACGAGGAGCCCGACCAGGTCCCCGGCCGCCAGCTCCTCAGCGGGGCGCTGATCGCGTTCCTGGTGGGGTGGCTGCTGTGGTCGCTGCTGTGGAACGGGTTCCTGGAGGGGTGGTGGCTCTTCGTCACCGGCTGGTGGGAGCTGCCGATGGAGTGGCTCGTACCCGATGCGTGGAACGCTCCCCGCCATGCCCGGTTCGAGCTGTACGTGGCGATCACATATCTCTATTACGCCCTGGTGGTCGGCGGTATCGCCGTCGCGATGGGCCGGGTCGGCAACTGGACCGAGGTCTGGCAGCGGTACGGGGTACCGGTCTGGCCGCTCTTCTTCGTCGTCCAGGGCGTCTGGCGCGAGATGCCCCGGATCAGCTGGCTCACCTGGGTCTCCAACCTCTACTACGTCCTCCTCGTGGCGACGGCCGTCGCCGTCGTGGGCCGTATCGGCACCTGGCCCGCCGTCCGGCGCAAGCTGGACGGCACCCCGCCGCAGCCGACGGCCGCCCAGCCCCGTCACGACCCCGCCACCTGGCCCGAGCTGCGGGCCGCCGGGCTCGGGGAGGCCGCCGAGAGCCTGACCCTGGCGGTGGACAGCGGGGCGCTCGGGGATGTGGACTACGCCCGGATCCGGCGCGGCTGGCAGGGGGTGAGCGCTCGCCCGGACCGGCTCGCCGCGTTCGTCGAGACCGTCCGCGCGCACGGACCCGCCGCCTGCGCCCACCCCTCAGGCGTCCGCGACCTGCCCGTCCGCAGCGCCCTCCACGACCTCGCCACCGGCCAGGTACGGATCGGCACGGCCGTCGACACCGCCCGCAACCCGTACCCGCGCCGCACCACCGGCGTCGCCCTCGACCCCGGACTCCTCGGTACGTCCCTCCTGGCCGTCGGCCCCTCCGGCTCCGGCAAGAGCGTCCGGCTGGTCCGGCCCGTCGTGGAGTCGCTCTGCCTGCACGCCCTCGCCAACCGCGCGGCCGTCGTCGCGGTGACCGCGTACGGCTCCGGTGTCGCCCCCGACGACGCCTTCGACCTCGTCATCGGCGTCGGCAGGCCGGAATCGAGCCACGACCTCGATCTGTACGGCGGCGCGGAGGACCCCGACGAGGCGGCCCGCACCCTCGCCGAGGCCCTCGTCGGTGATCTCGCCGCCACCCTCCCCGGCGGCGACAGCCGCCGGGCCGCGACCGCGCTCGCCCAGCTCATCGGCCCGTTCCGGAGCGTCCACCACCGATTCCCCGCCGTCCCCGAACTGCGCGAACTGCTCGGCGGCGCGCCCGGCGCCCTCGACGCGCTGCGGACGGCGCTGGAGGAGCGCGGAGGACCCGCCGACGCGGCCCAGCTGCGCGAGCTGTCCGCCCGTGAGCGGCAGTCGGCGCGCGCCGACGACATCGGCGTGCTGCTCGCGGAGCGCGTCGCCTTCCTCGACCGGCCCGCCTTCACCGGCTTCTTCCGTACCGACGGCACCGGCCGCCAGTTCTCCCTGCGCGCCGTCGAGCATCCGCTGCGGGTCCGGATCGACCTGCCGGAACGCGGCCACGCCGAGGCGTCGCGGATCGTGGCGCGGCTGGTGCTCGCCCAGTTCACGGAGGCCGCCCTCGCCCGGTCCGACCGGTCGCTGTTCGCCGCGCTCGTCCTCGACGACGCCACGTACACCGTCACCGCGGACTCGGTACGCGCCGTCCAGCGGCTGCGCTCCGCCAATGCCGGGGTCGTCCTGGCGCTGCGCACCCTGGAGGACGTCCCGGAGCCGCTGCGCGGGCCGCTGCTCGGCGCGGTGGGGTGCCGGATGGCGTTCTCCGGTGTCGCGCCGTGGGACGGCAACCGGTTCGCGGAGGCATGGGGCACGGAGTGGGTGCAGACCCGGGACGTCACCAACCGGCAGATCATCTCCGACGAGCCGCTGACGAAGGCGCTCCATACGATGCGCCGTCTGGTCACGGGCCGGGCCGCGACCGCCGAGGCGGTCACCGTCCGTGACGTGGAGCGGGCCCGCTGGTCCGCGTCCGACCTGGCCCACCAGGTCCCGGCGGGCCACGCGGTGCTGTCCCTGACCACGGTCGGCGGCGACCACGTGCCACCCCTCCTGGTGGATCTGCGGACCTGAGCGGCGTCCGGGCCCGCCCGTCGGCCCGGCCGTCCCGACTGTCCGGACTGCCCCGACTGCTACGGGATGGCAGAATCGGGGGTGGCCGTTCATACGCGACGGCGTATCGCCGGTCGTCGTACGGCACCGATGTCCGTACGGCACCGATATCACCGCCGGCGCCCCCCACTCGAAGGGCCCCGCATGCCCCCCACGCTCGCCACGCTCGTCCAGCACTCCGCCCTCAAGCTCACCGTGCGGGCGGGGGAGGACCGGCTGGGGCGGGAGGTGCGGTGGGCGCACGTCAGCGAGCTGGCCGACCCCGTGCCGTATCTGGAGGGCGGCGAACTGCTGCTCGTCACGGCCATCACCCTCGACGTACACGACCCGGAGGCCATGCGGCGCTATGTACGGCGGCTCGCGGACGCCGGGGTGGTCGGGCTCGGATTCGCCGTCGGAGTGCACCACGACGACGTGCCCGACGCGCTGCTGGCCGCGGCCCGGGACGCGGACTTCCCCCTGCTGGCCGTGCCGCGCAGAACGCCCTTCCTGGCCATCAGCAAGGCCGTCTCCGCCGCCATCGCCGCCGACCAGTACCGGGCCGTGACGGCGGGCTTCGCCGCCCAGCGGGAACTGACGCGGGCCGCGCTCGCCGAGGGCTCCGCCGGGATCGTCGCCCGGCTCGCCGGGTACGTCGACGGCTGGGCGGCCCTGTACGACGCCTCCGGCGCCGTCGTCGCCGTCTCCCCGGACTGGGCGGCGCGGCGGGCCGTCCGGTACACCGCCGAGGTGGAGCGGCTGCGGGAGGGCTCCGCGCCCGCGAGCGCCGTCGTCGCGGACACCGGCACCGGCGACGACCGGGTGGAACTGCAGTCCCTGGGCGCGGGCCGCCGGGTACGGGGCACGCTCGCCGTCGGTACCGCCGCCCCCCTCGGGACCGCCGAGCGGTACGCCGTCCACTCCGCCGTCGCCCTCCTCACCCTCGCCACCGAGCGCTCCCGCTCCCTCCAGCGGGCCGAGCAGCGGATCGGCGCGGCCGTGCTGCGGATGCTGCTGGCGGGCGAGGCCGACCACGCCCGTACCGTCGCGGGCGACCTCTACGGGGCCCTTCTGGACAGCCCCTACCGGCTGCTGATCGCCGCGGGGCCGCCCGGGGGCGACGACGACTCCCGGCGGGCCCTGACCGAGACGCTGGAATCGGCCGCCGCGCGGGCGGGCGAGCCGGTACTCGCCGTACCGGAGGAGGACGGGCGGCTGGTGGTCCTGGCCGCCGACGGGGGAGCGGTGGTGGCCGCCTGCCGTGACGCCTACGCCACCGGGGCCGGTCCGCACACCGACCCCGACGCCGATCCGGGGCCGCTGCGGATCGGGCTGTCCGCCGCCACCGCCGCCGGCGCGGGTCCCGCCGCCGCGCCGGCCGCGTACCGGCAGGCCGAACAGGCGCTGTCCGTCGCCCGGCGGCGCGGCCGGGCCCTGATCGAACACGACGAGGTCGTCGCCGGATCGGTCCTGCCGCTCCTCGGTGACGAGGCGGTCCGTGCCTTCGCCGACGGGCTGCTGCGCCCGCTGTACGCCCACGACGCCACCGGGCGCGGCGACCTCGTGGAGTCCCTGCGGGCCTGGCTCTCCCGGCACGGGCAGTGGGACGCGGCCGCCGCGGACCTGGGCGTACACCGGCACACGCTCCGCTACCGGATGCGGCGCGTCGAGGAGATCCTCGGCCGCTCCCTCGACGATCCGGACGTCCGGATGGAGCTGTGGCTGGCGCTGAAGGCGGAGCAGCCGTAGGGCTCGTCGGGGGACGGTGACCGCCGGGCGGGACCGATCGCGGGCAAACATCTTGGCAACGGCGGGCGTCAGTACCTACAGTCCTGTTCGTTGCTGACGGCCGGCCCGTGGTGGTCGGCCGGACTCCGTTCCGGTGCCCGTGAAGGACCTCGATGACCAGACCCGCGCCCGCCTCCCCGTCGCCGGCGGCCACGCCCACCACCACCGGCCTCGAACCGCTCGTGCCCGCCGCGTCCCGGCGGCGGATCAGCGGGGCCGTATGGGGCGCGCTCGCCATCGTGTACGTCGTCTGGGGGTCGACCTACCTCGGGATCGCCGTCGCCGTCGAGACCATGCCGCCGTTCCTGTCGGCCGGGGCCAGGTTCGCCGTCGCCGGACTGCTGCTGGGCGCGATCGTCGCCTGGCGCGCCGGCCCGGCCGCCCTCAAGGTCACCAGGGCCGAACTCGGCTCCGCCGTGCTCATAGGACTGCTCCTGCTGCTCGGCGGCAACAGCCTCGTCGTCCTCGCCGAGACCGCCATCCCCTCGGGCCTCGCCGCCCTGCTGGTCGCCATCGTGCCCGCCTGGGTCGTCGTCCTGCGCCGGGGCTTCGGCGAGCGGCCGGGCGGCCGGGCGTACGCCGGTGTGGCCATCGGGCTCGCCGGGCTCGCCGTCCTCACCCTGCCCGGCCTCAGCGGCGACGTCCGGCTCTGGGGCGTCCTGATCGTGATCGCCGCGACCGTCAGCTGGTCCGTCGGGTCGTTCTTCTCGTCCCGGCTCCCGATGCCCCGGAACCCCTTCGCGGCCAGCGCCTACGAGATGGTCGCGGGCGGTATCGGCTGCGCCCTCGTCGGACTCGGCCGGAGCGAGCACATCGGGTTCTCCGCCGGCGAGGTCTCCACCCGCTCCTGGGTCGCCCTCGCCTATCTGATCGTCTTCGGGTCGCTCGTCGCCTTCACCGCCTACGCCTGGCTGCTGCACTCCGCCCCGCTCTCCCTCGTGGCGACCTACGCCTACGTCAACCCCGTCGTCGCCGTCTTCCTCGGCGCGATGTTCCTCAGCGAGCCCGTGACCTGGCCGATCCTGCTCGGCGGCGGCATCGTCGTGGCCGCCGTCTGTCTGATCGTCAGCACCGAGCGGCGCGGCTGACCCTCCGCGCCGCCGGAGACGTACCCAACGGAGACGCCCCGAAGCGCCGAAGCCCCGAAGCGCTCAAGCGCCCAAACGCTCAAGCCCCGAAGCGCCGAAGTGTCGCGTCCCCGGCGGCGACCACTCCACCCCGGACAAACGACCTCGCCCCCCTTCGGACCTACCGTGGGGTCACCAACCGCACACCCCATCTCCTACCTCGGAAGGGCCGGGACATGACCTCCACCCACGCCTTCTGGCTCGCCGGCCGCCAGGCCACCGGTGAGACCTCGTTCGACGTCCACAACTCGTGGGACGGACGGCTCGTCGGCACGGTCTCCGTACCGACCGAGGCGCAGGTCGAGGAAGCCGTCGCCGCCGCCCACGCGGTACGGGACGAGTTCGCCGCGACCCCCGCACACGTCCGGGCCGCCGCGCTCGACCACGTCTCGCGCCGGCTCGCCGAGCGCACCGAGGAGATCGCGCGGCTGATCTCGGCCGAGAACGGCAAGCCGATCAAGTGGGCCCGCGGCGAGGTCGGCCGGGCCGTCTCCGTATTCCGGTTCGCCGCCGAGGAGGCCCGCCGGTTCAACGGCGGCGAGGCGCAGCGGCTGGACACCGACGCCGGCGGCGTCGGGCGGCTCGCGCTCACCCGGCGCGTCCCCAAGGGCGTCGTCCTGGGCATCGCGCCGTTCAACTTCCCGCTGAACCTCAGCGCCCACAAGGTCGCCCCCGCCATCGCCGTGGGCGCGCCGATCATCCTCAAGCCCGCCCCGGCCACCCCGATCTCCTCCCTCGTCCTGGGCGAGCTGCTGGCCGAGACCGACCTCCCGGCCGGTTCCTGGTCCGTGCTGACCGTCCCCAACGACCGGATGCCCGCCCTGGTGCGGGACGAGCGGCTGCCGGTGATCTCCTTCACCGGATCGGGACCGGTCGGTTACGCGATCATGGACTCGGTGCCCCGGAAGCACACCACCCTGGAGCTGGGCGGCAACGGCGCGGCCGTCGTCCTCGCCGACTGGTCGTCCGACGCCGACCTCGACTGGGCCGCGAGCCGTATCGCCACCTTCTCCAACTACCAGGGCGGCCAGTCCTGCATCTCCGTCCAGCGGGTCATCGCGGACGCCTCCGTCTACGACCGGCTCCTCCCCAGGATCGTCGCCGCCGTCGAGGCCCAGGTCACCGGTGACCCCTCGGACGACGCCACCGACGTCGGCCCGCTGGTCAGCGAGGACGCCGCACGACGCGTCGAGTCCTGGGTCGACGAGGCCGTCGCCGCCGGTGCCGCCCTGCTGACCGGCGGCAAGCGCGACGGCGCCACCTACGCGCCGACCGTGCTCGCCGACGTCCCGGCCGGCACCACGATCTCCTGCGAGGAGGTCTTCGGGCCGGTCCTCACCGTCGCCCGCGCCGACGGCGAGCAAGCCGCTTTCGACGCCGTCAACGACTCCCCGTACGGCCTCCAGGCGGGCGTCTTCACCCATGATGTGCAGACCGCCTTCCGCGCCCACCGCGCGCTGGAGGTCGGCGGCGTGATCATCGGCGACGTCCCCTCGTACCGCGCCGACCAGATGCCGTACGGCGGTGCCAAGCAGTCCGGAGTCGGACGCGAGGGCGTCGCGTACGCCATGGCCGACTACACCTACGAGCGCGTCCTCGTCCTCACCGGTCTTGCCCTCTGACCCACCCGGTACCGAGGCCCGGCGGCCGGAGCCCTGCTGTGCGGGGGCTCCGGCCGCCGTGTGTTTCCGGTCCACATCCGCGGCGGTACCTCCACCGGGTCCGGAGGGATGGTGCGGGCGCCGGGCATCGGGTAGTACGAAGGGGTACGAGTGAGTAGCACCGGCCGGTAGTACGAACCGTGCCCGGCCGCGCCCGGAGACGGGCGCCGTGCAGCCACGACCCAGACGCCCGCAACCGATCCGCGGCGAGGTGGACCTCATGACCGCACCACTGGAGAAGAACCGGCCCCCCAAGGTCACCGAGCGCGAGGCCCGGCAGGTCGCCGAGGCCGCGCGCGAGCAGGACTGGCGCAAGCCCAGCTTCGCCAAGGAGCTGTTCCTCGGACGGTTCCGGCTCGACCTCATCCACCCCCACCCCCTGCCGTCCGGCGAGGACGCCAGGCGCGGCGAGGAGTTCCTGTCCAAGGTGCGCGCCTTCTGCGAGTCGTCGATCGACGGCGCGCTGATCGAACGGGAGGCCAGGATCCCCGACGAGGTGATCGACGGGCTGCGGGAGCTGGGCGCCCTCGGGATGAAGATCGACCGCAAGTACGGCGGCCTCGGCCTCACCCAGGTCTACTACAACAAGGCGCTCGCCCTGATCGGCTCCGCGAGCCCGGCGATCGGCGCGCTGCTCTCGGCCCACCAGTCCATCGGCGTACCGCAGCCGCTGAAGATCTTCGGCACCCGGGAGCAGAAGGACGAGTTCCTGCCCCGGCTGGCCCGCCACGACATCTCGGCCTTCCTGCTCACCGAGCCGGATGTGGGCTCCGACCCGGCGCGGCTGGCCACCACCGCCGTACCCGAGGGCGACGACTACGTCCTCGACGGGGTGAAGCTGTGGACGACCAACGGCGTCGTCGCCGATCTCCTCGTCGTCATGGCCCGGGTGCCTGAGTCGGAAGGCCACCCCGGCGGGATCACCGCCTTCGTCGTCGAGGCGGCGAGCGACGGCATCACGGTCGAGCACCGCAACGCCTTCATGGGCCTGCGCGGACTGGAGAACGGCGTCACCCGCTTCCACCGCGTCCGGGTGCCCGCGACCCACCGGATCGGGGCCGAGGGCGCCGGTCTGAAGATCGCCCTCACGACCCTCAACACCGGCCGTCTTTCGCTGCCCGCGATGTGCGTCGGCGCGGGCAAGTGGTGTCTGAAGATCGCCCGCGAATGGTCGGCCGTCCGGGAGCAGTGGGGCAGGCCCGTCGCCCGCCACGAGGCCGTCGGCGCGAAGATCTCCTTCATCGCCGCCACCACCTTCGCCCTCGAAGCCGTCGTCGACCTCGCCTCCCAGATGGCCGACGAGGACCGCAACGACATCCGGATCGAGGCCGCGCTCGCCAAGCTCTACGGCTCCGAGATGGCCTGTCTGATCGCCGATGAACTGGTCCAGATCCGCGGCGGCCGGGGCTTCGAGACCGCCGAGTCGCTGGCCGCCCGCGGCGAGCGGGCCGTCGCCGCCGAACAGCTGCTGCGCGATCTGCGGATCAACCGGATCTTCGAGGGCTCCACGGAGATCATGCATCTGCTGATCGCCCGGGAGGCCGTCGACGCCCATCTGAAGGTGGCCGGGGATCTGATCGACCCCGACAAATCCCTCGGCGACAAGGCGCGGGCGGGGGCGCACGCGGGGGCCTTCTACGCCCGCTGGCTGCCCAAGCTGGTCGCGGGTCCCGGCCGGCTCCCCACCTCGTACCAGGAATTCCATCCCTCGGGCCACCGCGACCTCGCGACCCATCTGCGGTACGTGGAACGCGCCTCCCGCAGGCTGGCCCGCGCCACCTTCCTCGGTATGGCCCGCTGGCAGGGCCGGATGGAGACCAAGCAGGGCTTCCTCGGCCGGATCGTCGACATCGGCGCCGAACTGTTCGCGATGAGCGCCGCGTGCGTCCGCGCCGAACTGCTGCGCGGCGAGGGCGACGGGCACGGCAGGGAGGCGTACCAGCTCGCCGACGCCTTCTGCCGGCAGTCCCGGATCCGGGTCGAGGAGCTGTTCGACCGGCTCTGGACCAATACCGACGACATCGACCGCAAGGTCGTCGAGCGGGTGCTCTCGGGGGCGTACACCTGGCTGGAGGAGGGCGTGGTCGACCCCAGCGGCGACGCCCCGTGGATCGCGGACGCCACCCCCGGCCCGTCCCGCCGGGAGAACGTCCACCGACCGATCCCCTGACCCGACCGGTACGACAGCGATACGGGGCCGGTACACGGGAGGTTCGGGCCCGGTACACCGGCGGTACGGGGCCGGTACGACCCCGGTACGGGCCCCGCCGCGCCCGAGGCCGACCCGGGCCTCACCGGTACACAGCGGTTGGCGACACAATGGGGGGATGAGCGACAGCCCATCCCCCCTCGCGGACCCGCACACCGTCTTCGCGCCCGAATCGGGCACCGGCCCCCGGGACCTCGTCGTCCTCGGTGCCACGGGATCCATCGGCACCCAGGCCGTCGATCTCGTCCTGCGCAATCCCGACCGGTTCCGCGTCACCGCGCTCTCCGCGGCGGGCGGCCGGCCCGGACTCCTCGCCGAGCAGGCCAGGCGGCTGCGGGTGAAGGCCGTCGCGGTCTCCCGTGAGGACGCCGTACCGGCCCTGCGCGAGGCGCTCGCCGCCGAGTACGGCGCGGACCGGCGGCCCGAGATCCTCGCCGGGCCCACCGCCGCCGCCCAGCTCGCCGCCTCCGACTGCCACACCGTGCTCAACGGCATCACGGGGTCCATCGGGCTCGCGCCGACCCTGGCCGCGCTGACGGCGGGACGCACCCTCGCCCTCGCCAACAAGGAATCCCTCATCGTCGGCGGACCACTGGTCAAGGAGCTGGCCCGGCCCGGCCAGATCATCCCCGTGGACTCCGAGCACGCCGCGCTCTTCCAGGCGCTGGCCGCCGGGAACCGCGCCGATGTGCGCAAGCTCGTCGTCACCGCCTCCGGCGGCCCCTTCCGGGGCCGTACCCGCGAGGAACTGGCGGCCGTCACCCCCGCCGACGCCCTCGCCCACCCCACCTGGGCCATGGGACCGGTGATCACCGTCAACAGCGCCACCCTGGTCAACAAGGGCCTGGAGGTGATCGAGGCACATCTGCTGTACGACATCCCGTTCGACCGTATCGAGGTCGTCGTCCACCCCCAGTCGTACGTCCACTCCATGGTCGAGTTCACGGACGGCTCCACCCTCGCCCAGGCCACCCCGCCCGATATGCGCGGCCCCATCGCCATCGGCGTCGGCTGGCCCGCGCGGGTCCCGGACGCCGCCCCGGCCTTCGACTGGAGCAAGGCGTCCACCTGGGAGTTCTTCCCCCTCGACACCGAGGCGTTCCCCTCCGTCGGGCTCGCCCGCCATGTCGGTGAGGCGGGCGGCACCGCCCCCGCCGTCTTCAACGCCGCCAACGAGGAGTGCGTCGACGCGTTTCTCGCCGGCCGGCTGCCGTTCAACGGAATCATGGATACGGTCACGGAAGTCGTCACCGAACACGGGACCCCCGGCCGGGGAACCCGGCTCACGGTCGAGGACGTCCTCGAAGCGGAGGGCTGGGCCCGCTCCAGGGCCCGGGAACTGGCGGCGAAGGCCACGGCGGAGGCACGCGCATGACGATGTTGTTGACGGTTCTGGGCATCGTGATGTTCGCCGTCGGCCTGCTGTTCTCCATCGCCTGGCACGAACTCGGCCATCTGTCGACGGCCAAACTCTTCGGCATCCGGGTACCGCAGTACATGGTCGGCTTCGGCCCCACCCTGTGGTCCCGGAAGAAGGGCGAGACGGAGTACGGCATCAAGGCCGTCCCGATGGGCGGCTACATCCGGATGATCGGGATGTTCCCGCCCGGCGCCGACGGCCGGATCGAGGCCCGTTCCACCTCCCCCTGGCGAGGCATGATCGAGGACGCCAGGACCGCCGCCTACGAGGAACTGCGTCCCGGCGACGAGACCCGGCTGTTCTACACGCGCAAGCCGTGGAAGCGCGTGATCGTGATGTTCGCCGGGCCCTTCATGAACCTGATCCTCGCCGTCGCGATCTTCCTCGGGGTCGCGATGGGCTTCGGCTTCTCCACCCAGACGACCCAGGTCGCCGGGGTGCAGAAGTGTGTGATCTCGCAGAGCGCCAACCGTGACACCTGCGCCCCCTCCGACCCCGTCTCGCCCGCCCGGGCCGCCGGGCTGCAGGCCGGGGACACCATCACCGCCTTCAACGGCGAGCCGGTCAAGAACTGGGCCACCCTCTCCGACCGGATCCGCGACACCATCGGGCCGGCCACCATCACCGTCGACCGCGACGGCCGGGAAATCGTCCTGAACGCGACCCTGCGCGAGAACATGGTCGCCAAGAAGGACGCCGACGGGGAGGTCGTCCCCGGCGAGTACATCCCGGCCGGATACCTCGGCTTCGCCGCCAGTACGGAGATCCTCCCGCTCTCCTTCGTCGACTCCGTGGACCGCATGGGCGGCATGATCGAGAACGGGGTGGAGTCGATCATCGCCCTGCCCTCCAAGGTCCCCGACCTGTGGAACGCCGCCTTCGGGGACGCCGAACGGGCCGACGACTCCCCGGTCGGCGTGGTCGGCGCGGCCCGGATCAGCGGTGAGGTGATGACCCTCGACGCACCCGCGCAGAACCTCTTCGCGATGTTCCTGATGCTGCTCGCCGGCTTCAACCTCTCCCTCTTCCTCTTCAATATGCTGCCGCTGCTGCCCCTGGACGGCGGGCATATCGCCGGAGCCCTGTGGGAGTCCCTGCGCCGCAACGTCGCCCGGATCTTCCGCCGGCCCGACCCCGGCCCCTTCGACGTGGCCAAACTGATGCCCGTCGCCTATGTCGTCGCGGGCGTCTTCATCTGCTTCACCCTGCTGGTTCTGGTCGCCGACATCGTCAATCCGGTCAAAATCACCTGATCGGCGGTTGACCACCGAAAACCGGCCACGGCGACCGGGCGTACAGGCGCTCGGTCGCCGTCACCTTCGGGCGGTTCGCGCGCGCGATGTGCTCGGCCCGACACCCGTGCCGTAACCTCGATGGCCTGAGCCCGCCGTACCTCGGGGCCACGTCCACACCATGGGGTTGCACTGCTGATGACCGCGATTTCTCTCGGTATGCCTTCTGTTCCCACCAAGCTCTCCGACCGCCGCGTCAGCCGGAAGATCCAGGTCGGATCGGTTGCCGTGGGCGGTGACGCACCCGTATCGGTCCAGTCCATGACCACCACCAGGACGTCCGACATCGGCGCCACCCTGCAGCAGATCGCGGAGCTGACCGCGTCCGGCTGCCAGATCGTCCGGGTCGCCTGCCCGACCCAGGACGACGCCGACGCGCTCGCCACGATCGCCCGGAAGTCGCAGATCCCGGTCATTGCCGACATCCACTTCCAGCCGAAGTACGTCTTCGCCGCGATCGACGCGGGCTGCGCGGCGGTCCGCGTCAACCCGGGCAACATCAAGCAGTTCGACGACAAGGTCAAGGAGATCGCCCAGGCCGCCGGGGCCACCGGCACCCCGATCCGGATCGGCGTCAACGCCGGATCCCTCGACCGGCGACTGCTCGAGAAGTACGGCAAGGCCACCCCCGAGGCGCTGGTCGAGTCCGCGCTCTGGGAGGCGTCGCTCTTCGAGGAACACGGCTTCGGCGACATCAAGATCTCCGTCAAGCACAACGACCCCGTGATCATGGTCAACGCCTACCGGCAGCTGGCCGCCCAGAGCGACTACCCGCTCCACCTCGGCGTCACCGAGGCCGGACCGGCGTTCCAGGGCACCATCAAGTCCGCCGTCGCCTTCGGCGCCCTGCTGAGCGAGGGCATCGGCGACACCATCCGGGTCTCCCTCTCCGCCCCGCCCGTCGAAGAGGTCAAGGTCGGCATCCAGATCCTCGAAGCCCTCAATCTGCGGCAGCGCCGGCTGGAGATCGTCTCCTGCCCCTCCTGCGGTCGCGCCCAGGTCGACGTCTACAAGCTCGCCGACGAGGTGACCGCCGGACTCGACGGCATGGAGGTACCGCTGCGCGTCGCCGTCATGGGCTGTGTCGTCAACGGCCCCGGCGAGGCCCGCGAGGCCGACCTCGGAGTCGCCTCCGGCAACGGCAAGGGCCAGATCTTCGTCAAGGGCGAGGTCATCAAGACCGTCCCCGAGTCGAAGATCGTGGAGACCCTCATCGAAGAGGCCATGAAGATCGCCGAGCAGATGGAGAAGGACGGCGTGCCCTCGGGCGAGCCGTCGGTGTCGATCGGCGCGTGACGCCGGCCGGGGGCCCCGACCCGGGGCCCTGAGGGGCCCCTGACCGGGGCCTGCGAGGGGCCTGCGAGGCGCCTTCGACCGGGGCCCGAGCCGTACGGGACCGGGGCCACGGCCCCGTACCACGGCAACGGCCCCCGTCGGCGGGCTCCGCAGGCGTCAGTGCCCGCGGGGCCCGTTCGTGCGCTCGGCACCCGGCCCACCCGGCGGGTACAGTGCGGAGATCAGCAGACCGTACGGTGAGGCCCCTTCGTGTTGACGCAGACCACCACCCGGGTCCTCGAGCCCGGCGACCTCGGAGCGGCGCTGGCAGTCCTCGAGAGCGAGCCCGTGGAGAATGCTTTTGTCACCTCCCGGGTCCAGATCGCGGGGCTCGACCCCTGGCGGCTCGGCGGCGAGATGTGGGGCTGGTACACCGAAGGACGGCTCCGCTCCCTCTGCTACTCCGGCGCCAACCTCGTCCCCGTCTGCGCCACCCCCGAAGCCGTCCGCGCCTTCGCCGACCGCGCCCGGCGCACCGGCCGCCGCTGCTCCTCCATCGTCGGCCCCGCCGGACCCACCGCCCAGCTGTGGCGGCTCCTCGAACCCGGCTGGGGCCCCGCCCGCGACATCCGCCCCCGCCAGCCCCTGATGGTGACCGAGAGCCCCGCGGGCGACATCGAGCCCGATCCGTACGTCCGCCGCGTCCGCAAGGACGAGATGGAGGTGATCATGCCCGCCTGCGTGGCCATGTTCACCGAGGAGGTCGGGATCTCCCCGCTCGCCGGCGACGGCGGCCTCCTCTACCAGGCCCGGGTCGCCGAACTGGTCGGCTCGGGCCGCTCCTTCGCCCGCGTCGAGGACGGCCGGGTCGTCTTCAAGGCCGAGATCGGAGCCGCCACCACCCAGGCCTGCCAGATCCAGGGGGTCTGGGTCGATCCCGAGTATCGCGGCCGGGGACTCTCCGAGACCGGGATGGCGGCCGTCCTGCGCTACGCCCTCGCCGACGTCGCCCCCGTCGTCAGCCTGTACGTCAACGACTACAACACCCCCGCCAGGGCCGCCTACCGGCGCGTCGGCTTCCGCGAGGTGGGGGCCTTCATGAGCGTCCTGTTCTGAACGCGCCGCGACGCGTCCTCCGGCGCGGGGCGCGGCCGGGCCCCGCGGCGGCCCGCCGTCCGTGACGGCCGGTTAAGGTGCGCGCATGGCATCAGACCTCGGAGGCGTCCCGCACTTTCCCGTCGTCACCGTCGGACCGGTCGACCTCGCCGCCCGCCTCGACGAGGCCCTCATGGTGCAGTCCCTCGCCTTCGGTCTCACCCACGCGGAGATCGAGGTACGCCGCCCGATCGTCCAGCGCCATCTGCGCCAGCCCGGCGCCCGCGCCCTGGCCGCCCTCACCGACACCGGGCGGCTCGTCGGCTTCGTCTACGGGATGCCCAACAACCGCTCCCACTGGTGGTCCACCGTCGTCGAACCGTATCTGCGCCGCAACGGCGGCGTCGGCTGGCTCGACGACGCGTTCGTGATCACCGAACTCCATGTCCACCCCCGTTTCCAGGGGCGCGGCATCGGCCGCCGGCTCATCACCACGATCACCGACGCCGCCGCCGAACCCCGCTCCATCCTCTCCGCCGTCGACACCGAATCCCCGGCCCGTGAGCTGTACCGGAGCCTCGGCTACCACGACCTCGCGCGCCGCGTCGTCTTCCCGAGCGCGCCCAGTCCGTACGCCGTGATGGGCGCGGTGCTGCCGCTGTCGCGGGGCGACTGATTACCGTCCGCCCCCGCACCCCGGCTAACCTCCTGCACATCACCTTCTTCACGCAGGTCGTTCACGCAGGAGATTTCCATGACAGCCCAGGTCCAGCGCATGTCCCGCCTGATGGTCAAGACACTGCGCGACGACCCGGCCGACGCGGAGACCCTCAGCCATAAACTCCTGGTCCGCGCCGGTTACGTCCGGCGGAACGCGGCCGGGATCTGGTCCTGGCTGCCCCTGGGCAAGACCGTCCTCGACAACATCGCCCGGGTCGTTCGCGAGGAAATGGACGCCGTCGGCGCCCAGGAGGTATCCCTGCCGGCCCTGCTGCCGAGGGAGCCCTACGAGGCCAGTGGCCGCTGGTCCGAGTACGGCGCCGAGCTCTTCCGCCTGAAGGACCGCAAGGGCGGCGACTACCTGCTCGGGCCCACGCACGAGGAGATCTTCACCCTGCTGGTCAAGGACCAGTGCACGTCCTACAAGGACCTGCCGGTGATCCTCTACCAGGTCCAGACGAAGTACCGCGACGAGGCGCGCCCCCGGTCGGGCATCCTGCGCAGCCGCGAGTTCCTGATGAAGGACTCGTACTCCTTCGACACCACCGACGAGGGCCTGGCCGAGTCGTACGCGCTGCACCGCGAGGCGTACATCAAGATCTTCCGGCGGCTCGGTCTCGACCACCGGATCGTCTCCGCCGTCTCCGGCGCCATGGGCGGCTCCGCGTCCGAGGAGTTCCTGGCGCCCGCCGCGGCCGGTGAGGACACCTTCGTCGACTGCCCCGCCTGCGACTACGCCGCCAACACCGAGGCCGTCACCTTCACCGCCCCCGCCGCCGGCTCCGTGGAGCACCCGGGCGTCGAGGAGCTGGACACCCCCGACACCCCGACCATCGAGACCCTCGCCGCGCACCTCGGGGTCCCCGCCGCCGCCACTCTGAAGAACCTCCTCGTCAAGGTCGACGGCGAGATCGTCGCCGTCGGCGTCCCCGGCGACCGCGAGGTCGACCTCGGCAAGCTGTCCGAGCACCTCGCCCCGGCCGAGGTCGAACTCGTCACCGCCGACGACTTCACCGGCCGCCCCGACCTGGTCCGCGGCTACGTCGGCCCGCAGGGCCTCGACAAGGTCCGCTACCTCGCCGACCCGCGCGTCGCCGCTGGCACCGCGTGGATCACCGGCGCCAACAAGCAGGGCTTCCACGCCCGCAACGTCGTCGCCGGCCGCGACTTCGAGATCGACGAGTACGTGGACGTGGTCGTCGTCGAGGACGGCGACCCCTGCCCCAAGTGCGGTACCGGCCTCAAGCTGGACCGCGCCATCGAGATCGGGCACATCTTCCAGCTCGGCCGCAAGTACGCCGACGCCTTCCAGCTCGACGTCCTCGGCCGCAACGGCAAGCCGGAGCGGGTCACCATGGGCTCGTACGGCATCGGGGTCTCCCGCGCCGTGGCCGCCCTCGCCGAGCAGACCGCCGACGAGCAGGGCCTGTGCTGGCCCGCCGAGATCGCCCCCGCCGACGTCCACGTGGTGGCCGCGGGCAAGGCCGCGCAGATCGAGTTCGCCCTCGCTGCGGCCGACCAGCTCGCGGCGGCGGGCCTGCGGGTCCTCGTCGACGAGCGCGCCGGGGTCTCGCCGGGCGTCAAGTTCACCGACGCGGAGCTGATCGGGGTCCCGAAGATCCTGGTCGCGGGGCGGCGCGTGGGCGAGGGTGTCGTGGAACTGAAGGACCGCCGCACGGGGGAGCGGGAGGAGCTGCCGCTCGCGGAGGCGATCGCCCGCCTGACCGCCTGACCGCCTCCCGCTGGGGGGCCAGGGGGTTTCGGGCGCGGGGGCTTGGTGTTTCTTGTCGGCTGGGCGTTGCTCCAGGACCCTGCGGGTTGCCTGTGCGGCGCGGGTAGGTCGGGCGACTCCGGGGTCACCTCCTCGCCGTCGGCGGAACTCGGGGCCTTGGCGGCGCTGACCGCTGCATCCCGCCGACGGCTGCGGGGGCCACCCCGGATCCACCCTCCGCACGACGACGGACATGACCGGCGAGCCCGAGATCTTTTAGGGGCCCGGTCCGCCGGAGATGTCTTGAGCAAGCCCCGCCCGGAGGGCGATGCCTCTGCGGGGGCGATCACATGGGCATCCAGGGGCGCGAGGAACTGCGCGACAAGCCCACCACCGGGCCGCGGGCCGAAAACTAGATGAGGGCGCCGGACGCGTCCGGTCCTGGCCCCGGCCACGGGTGGCCAAGGCGGGGGGTCGGGCGCCCGGCTGGGGCTACAGCCAGGAGGCGAACTCCAGGAGGGGTTCCGCCGAGTGCGGGCGGGCGGCGTCGAGGGCGTAGACCGCCGATGCGACCGCGCGGAACAGCGTCCAGCCCCGTACCCGCTCCGGGTCGACGTCCAGGGAGTCCGCGAGCCGGGCCACCCGCCGTCGTCCGGTCGTCGCGCCCGCGGAGACCGCGACCAGGTCCTCCACGCGGTCCCGGGCGAGCCGCGCCAGGTCGTAGGCGCGCTCGCCCACCAGCGGCGCCGGCCCGACCGCCAGCCACGGCGTCCGGTCGCCCGCCAGGACCTTGCCCTGGTGGAAGCAGCCGTGCAGCAGATAAGCCTCGTCCGGGGCGTCCGCCAGCAGCCCGTCCCGTACCTCCAGCGCCGCCGCGGCGAGCGGTGCCACGACATCACCGTCAGCGCCCGCCCGCAGCCGTGCGGCCGCCGCGGCCGTACGGTCCGCGACGGAGCCGTAGCCGTGGTCCGCGGGCGGTTCGACCCAGAGCCTGCGGAGCGTGCCCGCCGCCTCCAGGACGGCCTTCGCCTCGGGCAGGGACCGTACGGACACCTCGGGGTGGAGCCGCTCCAGCAGCAGACCGGCCCCGGGCCCGTCCACCGGGCCCAGCGCGCGGACCGCGCCGAAACCGTCCCAGCGCTCCAGCGCCGCCAGCTCCAGGGCGGGCCCGGCCGACGGCGGTGCCAGTTTCAGCGCGGCCGGGGTGCCGTCGGGGAGGCGTACGAGGACGACGAGGCTGCCGCGGCCCCCGGGTGCCACCACCCGCTCCACCTCCAGGCCCCGCCGGTCGACCGCCGCAGCCAGGAGCTTCGGCAACTCGTCGAGCCAGGGCCCGTCCTCCCGCGCGCGGCCGTCCTCGGCGAGCGCCCGCACCAGACGCCGGGGCGCTTCGAAATCCATGCCTACGCGACTTCCTCTCACTGGTCGGCCGGTCGGCCGGTCGTCGCCGACCGCTCGGCGAGCCCAGGAAAGGCTACGCCGGTGCCCCGCCAGCGGACGGACCGCACCGCCGCCTCCCGCAGCGCCGCCGCGGCTTCCGTACGCTGCGGCCCCCGCGCGGCCCGGACGAGATCGGAGCAGGCGCCCGCGACCCGGTCCTCCAGATGCGCGGCGAGCCGGACAGCCGCCGCCGCGTCCGGTACGGGGAACGGGAGCGCGTAACCCGGCGCGGCGGCGAGGGGGGCCGCGCCCAGGTCGCGTACCGCCCGGATCAGGACGTCCCGGCGGGCCCGGTGGGCGGTGAACGCCTCCCGCGCCTCGGCCCGCCGGCCCGCGGCGACGCGGGCGCCGACGACCCCGTAGCCGTACACGGCCGCGTGCTCGGCGGAGAGCGCCGCCTGGAGGGCGGTCAGCGGCTCCCGGCCGCCCCCGCTCATCGGCCCGTCCCCGGGTCGCCTGTGGGCCGGGAGAGTAGATAGGCGTGGGCCGCGCCGGCCGCGGCGACGGAGGCCAGCAGCCGGGCCAGCTCGGGGCCCGCGCCCTCCAGGGCTGCGGTGTACGCGGCGGAGGACCGGCGTTCCGCGGCGGCCAGCTCCGCCAGCGCCCGCGCGGGGTCGGCCGGGACCGCGGGCGCGGTCCCGGCGGCGCCGGGCGCGGCGCCGCCGAGGGCCGTGACGTGGGCCGCCGTCGCGGTCCTGAGGTCCGTGAGCCGGGCCGCCAGCGCCGGATGCGCGGCGAGCACCGCGTCGTAGCGGTCCCGCAGGACCCCGCCGGACGAGGCCAACCGTTTCCGCAGCCGTGCGTCCGGCGCGTTCGCCTGTTCGCGCGCCCCCTGCGCACCTCGCGCCCGGTCGCGCCCGCCGGTCTCCGACGGCTCACCCGAACAGCCGGTGAGCGCCCCTGTCGCCACCGCACCCGCTGCCGCGCCCGTCACAGCGAGCGCACGCCGTCTCGTCGTACCCGGGGGTCTCACGCGTCTCTCCCTCGTTCGGCGGGCGGCTTCGTCATGATCATCGCCGCAGGCGAGCGTACCCGCGGCGGCCCCCGCGATGGACGGCAACACCCTTCCGGACCGGATACCCTTTGATCTGACACGCGACCATCCGTGACGGCACCCGACACGGACGCGACGGACCCACAACAGCACACGCGGCCGAGGAGTCACCCGGATGAGCACCACCCAGAGCGAGAGGCTGCGCGGGCTGCTGGAACCGCTCGTCAGCGCCGCGGGACTGGATCTGGAAGGGATCGAGGTATCCCGTGCGGGCCGCCGCCGCCAGCTGGTGATCGTCGTGGACTCCGACGAGGGCCTCACCCTCGACGCCTGTGCCGAGCTGAGCCGTGAGATCTCCGTCCGGCTCGACGAGTCCGATGTGATGGGCGACGAGGAGTACACCCTCGAAGTGGGCTCCCCCGGTGCCGACCGCCCCCTGACCCAGCTCCGCCACTACGTCCGCGCCACCGGCCGGCTGGTGAGGTTCCGGCTGCACGACGGCGGCGACCTCGCCGCCCGGGTGCTCGTCGTCGACGAGGAGGGGCTGGACACGGAGGTCCCCGGGGTGAAGGGGCGCAAGCCGACCGCCCGCCGGATCGCCTTCGGCGAGATCGAGAAGGCGCGTGTCGAGATCGAGTTCAACCGCAAGGACAAGAAGGAAGAGGAGGCGTAGCCGTGGACATCGACGTAAAACTCCTGAAGGGCTTGGCACAGGAGAAGGAGATTCCGTTCGACCTGCTGGTCGAGGCGATCGAGTCGGCCCTCCTCATCGCGTACCACCGCACTCCGGACAGCCGCCGGCACGCCCGGGTGGTGCTCAGCCGCGACACCGGCCATGTGACCGTCTGGGCCAAGGAGGACCCGTCGGACGTGCCGGAGGGGCAGGAGCCCAAGGACTTCGACGACACCCCCACCGACTTCGGCCGGATCGCCGCCACCACCGCCCGCCAGGTCATCCAGCAGCGGCTGCGGGACGCCGAGAACGACGTCACGTTCGGCGAGTACGCCCGCCGTGAGGGCGATATCGTCTCCGGCCAGGTGCAGCAGGGCAAGGACCCGAAGAACGTCCTGGTCAAGCTGGACGACAAGCTGGAGGCCATCCTGCCGGTGCAGGAGCAGGTCCCCGGCGAGCAGTACACCCACGGACTGCGGCTGCGCACCTATGTCGTCCGGGTGGCCAAGGGGGTACGGGGTCCCTCCGTCACCCTGTCGCGTACCCACCCCAATCTGGTGAAGAAGCTCTTCGCGCTGGAGGTCCCGGAGATCGCGGACGGCAGTGTGGAGATCTCCGCGATCGCCCGGGAAGCCGGTCATCGCACCAAGATCGCGGTCCGCTCGGTCCGGCCGGGGCTGAACGCCAAGGGCGCCTGCATCGGCCCGATGGGCGGCCGGGTGCGCAATGTGATGGCCGAACTGCTCGGCGAGAAGATCGACATCGTCGACTGGTCGGACGACCCGGCCGAGATGGTGGCGAACGCGCTCTCCCCGGCCCGGGTCAGCAAGGTGGAGATCGTGGACCTGGGCGCGCGCTCGGCGCGGGTCACCGTCCCCGACTACCAGCTGTCCCTGGCCATCGGCAAGGAGGGCCAGAACGCCCGCCTCGCCGCCCGGCTCACCGGCTGGCGGATCGACATCCGTCCCGACACCGAGCAGACCGGCGACGCGTCCGGGGAGCCGAACGCCCGCTGACCCGGCGCGCGCGCCGCGTGCGCCGGGCGCGTTCACCGGGTCGCACGGCCACCCGTCGTAGCCGATCAAGACAGATGAGTGTTCGATTTTTGCCCCAAAGGGGTGAGGTCGCTACGGGGAGGTAGACTTAGCCGTGTCTGGCCGGACGCGTGACGGCGTATGCCCAGAGCGCACGTGTGTGGGTTGCCGCAAGCGGGCGGCCAAAAGTGATCTGCTGCGCATCGTGAGGATCGGGGACGAATGCGTCCCCGATGATCGCGGTACGCTGCCCGGCCGGGGTGCGTACGTACACCCCGCTGTGGTCTGTCTCGATCTGGCGGTACGACGCCGGGCGTTCCTCCGGGCCTTCCGGGTCGGGGGACCGCTCGACACGGCCGGACTGCGCCTTCGCGTATCGGAGACGGAACGGGCGGCGGAGCAGGATGTGTAAGAAGAAGTACGGCACGGGACCCCGTGCGGTCAGGTACCTCGCGAGTCGGAAGTAGGTCGAGATTGCGATGAGCACTCGATGAGTACGCGATGAGTACGCCCATGAAGTAGCGACGGTCCGGCGGTAACCGGACCTAAAAGGAGCGAAGTGGCTAAGGTCCGGGTATACGAACTCGCCAAGGAGTTCGGAGTTGAGAGCAAGGTCGTCATGGCCAAGCTCCAGGAACTCGGTGAATTCGTCCGTTCGGCGTCCTCGACGATCGAGGCGCCGGTTGTGCGCAAGTTGACTGACGCGTTGCAGGGGTCCGGCTCGGGTGCCGGTAAGACCGCTGCGAAGCCCGGCGCGCCCCGCAAGGCCGCGCCCACCCCCGCCGCGCCCCGTCCGGGCGGCCCCACCCCCGGCGCGCCCTCGCAGGCCGCGCCCCGTCCGGGTGCCCCCAAGCCCGGCGCCCCGGCCCCCAAGCCGGCCGCCGCCGAGGCCCCCGACACCACCGCGTCTCCGGCCGCCCCGGCGGCCCCGGGCCCGCGCCCGGGACCGAAGCCCGCGGCCCGGCCGGTCGCGCCCGTCCCCGCGGCGGAGTTCTCCGCCCCGGCCCCGGCGCAGCCGTCCGCGCAGCCCGCCCCGTCGGGTCAGCCCGTTCCGTCCGGCCAGTCCGGTCCGCGGCCGGGAGCTCCCGGCCCGCGTCCCGGCGCCCGCCCCGGCCAGTCCGGCGGTCAGCGTGACGGCGGACGCGACGGTGGACGTGACGGCGGACGCGGCGGCGACCGCCCCGGACGTCCCGCGTCCGGCCAGGGCGCCCCGCGCCCCGGCGGCAGCCGTCCGGCCGGTCCCCGTCCGGGCAACAACCCCTTCACCTCCGGCGGCTCCACCGGAATGGCGCGCCCGCAGGCGCCCCGTCCCGGCGGCGCCCGTCCCGGCGGTGCCCCCGCGCCCGGTGGCGCTCCCCGCCCGCAGGGCGGCCCCGGCGGCGCCCCGCGTCCGCAGGGCCAGGGCGGTGCCCGTCCCACGCCCGGCGCGATGCCGCGTCCGCAGGCTCCCCGCCCCGGCGGCGGTCCCGCGGGCAACCGCCCGAACCCGGGCATGATGCCGCAGCGTCCGGCCGCGGGCCCCCGTCCGGGTCCCGGCGGCGGTGGCGGTCGTCCCGGCGGTCCCGGCGGCGGTCGTCCCGGCGGTGCCGGTGCTGGTCGTCCCGGTGGCGGTGGCGGCGGCTTCGCCGGCCGTCCCGGCGGTGGCGGTGGCGGCGGTCGTCCCGGTGGCGGCGGCGGCTTCGCCGGTCGTCCCGGCGGCGGTGGCCCCGGCGGCGGTGGCGGCGGCTTCGGCGGTCGTCCCGGCTTCGGTGGCCGTCCCGGCGGCCCCGGTGGCCGTGGTGGCACACAGGGCGCCTTCGGCCGTCCCGGCGGCCCGGCTCGCCGTGGCCGCAAGTCGAAGCGGCAGAGGCGCCAGGAGTACGAGGCCATGCAGGCCCCGTCGGTCGGCGGCGTGATGCTGCCCCGCGGCGGCGGCGAGACCATTCGCCTGTCGCGCGGTGCGTCCCTCACCGACTTCGCGGAGAAGATCAACGCCAACCCGGCGTCCCTGGTCGCGGTCATGATGAACCTCGGCGAGATGGTCACGGCCACGCAGTCGGTCTCCGACGAGACCCTCCAGCTCCTCGGCGGCGAGATGAACTACACGGTTCAGATCGTCAGCCCGGAGGAGGAGGACCGCGAGCTGCTGGAGTCCTTCGACATCGAGTTCGGCGAGGACGAGGGCGGCGAGGAGTCCCTGGTCTCCCGTCCGCCGGTCGTCACCGTCATGGGTCACGTCGACCACGGAAAGACCCGACTGCTCGACGCGATCCGCAAGACCAACGTGGTCGCGGGCGAGGCCGGTGGCATCACCCAGCACATCGGTGCCTACCAGGTCGCGACCGAGGTCAACGGCGAGGACCGCAGGATCACCTTCATCGACACCCCGGGTCACGAGGCGTTCACCGCCATGCGTGCCCGTGGTGCCAAGTCGACCGACATCGCGATCCTCGTGGTGGCGGCCAACGACGGTGTGATGCCCCAGACGATCGAGGCGCTCAACCACGCCAAGGCGGCCGATGTGCCGATCGTGGTCGCGGTGAACAAGATCGACGTCGAGGGCGCCGACCCGACCAAGGTGCGCGGTCAGCTCACCGAGTTCGGTCTGGTGGCCGAGGAGTACGGCGGCGACACCATGTTCGTCGACATCTCCGCCAAGCAGGGCCTCCACATCGAGGAGCTGCTGGAGGCCGTCGTCCTCACCGCCGACGCGTCCCTCGACCTCCGGGCCAACCCGGACCAGGACGCGCAGGGCATCGCGATCGAGTCGCACCTCGACCGCGGTCGCGGCGCCGTCTCGACCGTCCTGGTCCAGCGCGGAACGCTCCGTATCGGCGACACGATGGTCGTGGGCGACGCCTACGGCCGGGTGCGCGCCATGCTCGACGACAAGGGCGAGAACGTGGCGGAGGCCGGTCCTTCGACCCCGGTCCTCGTCCTCGGCCTCACCAACGTCCCGGGCGCGGGCGACAACTTCCTCGTCGTCGACGAGGACCGCACCGCCCGCCAGATCGCCGAGAAGCGCGCCGCCCGTGAGCGCAACGCCGCGTTCGCCAAGCGGGTACGCCGCGTGTCGCTGGAGGACCTCGACAAGGTCCTCAAGGCGGGCGAGATCCAGCAGCTCAACCTGATCATCAAGGGCGACGCGTCCGGATCGGTGGAGGCGCTGGAGTCGTCGCTGCTCCAGCTGGACGTCGGCGAGGAAGTCGACATCCGGGTGCTGCACCGCGGTGTCGGTGCCGTGACCGAGTCGGACATCGACCTGGCCATGGGCTCCGACGCGATCGTCATCGGCTTCAACGTCCGCGCGGCCGGCCGGGCCTCGCAGATGGCCGAGCGCGAGGGCGTCGACGTCCGGTACTACTCGGTGATCTACCAGGCCATCGAGGAGATCGAGGCGGCCCTCAAGGGCATGCTCAAGCCGGAGTACGAAGAGGTCGAGCTGGGCACGGCGGAGATCCGCGAGGTCTTCCGCTCGTCCAAGCTGGGCAACATCGCGGGTGTTCTCATCCGCTCCGGCGAGGTCAAGCGGAACACCAAGGCCCGTCTCATCCGCGACGGCAAGGTGGTCGCCGAGAACCTCAACATCGAGGGTCTGCGCCGCTTCAAGGACGACGTCACCGAGATCCGCGAAGGCTTCGAGGGCGGTATCAACCTCGGCAACTTCAACGACATCAAGATCGACGACGTCATCGCGACGTACGAGATGCGCGAGAAGCCGCGCGGCTGATGCCGTGCGGTCGGCCGGGGCCGGTCGACGGAAGTATATTTACGGCGGGGGGGCCCCGGCCCGGCGGGGTAGGG
>NZ_JBHYZV010000040.1:42512-69622 GCF_042753905.1 Streptomyces sp. NPDC059248
AAAAAAACAAAAAAAAATAATACACATTAATCCGCTACTCCCTATTGGGGAATCCCCCGGCGCGCGTCGTCCTGCGGGCCGGCGCGGGCGGGTTGAAGAATTATTTTTTTCCTGGCCGCGGCCCCGGCCGCTGCGTGTACGGTTCCTGTGTCCCTGTCGAACGACGACAGGCGCACATGAACCCGAACCGGCGGGACATCCGGATACATCCATGTTTGTAGGGACGCTCTCCTTCGACCTCCTCCTCGGCGACGTACGGTCGCTGAAGGAGAAGCGCTCGGTGGTCCGCCCGATCGTCGCCGAGCTGCACCGCACCTTCGCGGTCAGCGCGGCGGAGACCGGCGACCAGGATCTCCACCGCAGGGCCGAGATCGGCCTCGCGGTCGTCGCCGGTGACGTACGGCATGTGACGGATGTGCTCGACCGATGCGAACGTTTCGTCGCCGGGCGGCCCGAGATCGAACTGCTCTCGGTTCGACGCAGGCTCCACGGCGACGAAGACTGAAGGAGACGCCGCCACGACACCGTGGTCCGGCACAGCAGGTAAGAAGGAGAAGGACCAGTGGCCGACAACGCGCGGGCGAAGAAACTGGCGGACCTGATCAGGGAAGTCGTCGCCGAGAAGCTGCAGCGCGGCATCAAGGACCCGCGACTCGGTACGCATGTGACCATCACGGACACCCGGGTCACCGGAGATCTGCGGGAGGCCACGGTCTTCTACACGGTCTACGGCGACGACGAGGACCGGGCCAGTGCCGCCGCCGGTCTCGAAAGCGCCAAGGGCGTCCTGCGCAGCGCCGTGGGCGCCGCCGCGGGCACCAAGTTCACCCCGACGCTCGCCTTCGTGGCGGACGCCCTCCCGGAGAACGCGAAGACCATCGAGAACCTCCTCGACCGGGCCCGTGCCTCGGACGCCCGGGTCCGGGAGACCTCGTCCGGCGCGACCTACGCGGGCGACGCCGACCCGTACCGCAAGCCCGGTGAGGGCGACGAGGACGAGGGCAACGCCTCCGCATGACCGAGCGCACCCCCGTACCCGACGGCTTGGTCATCGTCGACAAGCCGTCGGGCTTCACCTCCCACGACGTCGTCGCCAAGATGCGCGGCATCGCCCGGACCCGCCGGGTGGGCCACGCAGGCACCCTCGACCCCATGGCCACCGGAGTCCTCGTCCTCGGCGTCGAGCGGGCCACCAAGCTCCTCGGCCATCTCGCGCTCACCGAGAAGGAGTACCTGGGGACCATCCGGCTCGGCCAGAGCACCGTCACCGACGACGCCGAAGGCGAGATCACCGCGTCCGCCGACGCATCCGCGATCACCCGCGGGGCCGTCGATACCGGGGTCGCCGCCCTGACCGGCGCGATCATGCAGGTGCCGTCCAAGGTCAGCGCCATCAAGATCGACGGCAAGCGGTCGTACGCCCGTGTCCGCGGCGGCGAGGAATTCGAGATCCCGGCCCGCCCGGTCACCGTCTCCTCCTTCACCGTCTACGACGTCCGCGAGGCCGTGGCCGACGACGGCACCCCCGTCCTCGACCTGGTGGTCTCCGTGGTCTGCTCCTCCGGCACCTACATCCGGGCACTCGCCCGCGACCTGGGCGCCGGACTCGGCGTCGGCGGGCATCTGACCGCCCTGCGGCGGACCCGCGTCGGCCCCTACGGACTCGACGCGGCCAGGACCCTCGAGCAGCTCCAGGAGGAGCTGACCGTGATGCCGGTCGCCGAAGCCGCCGCGGCGGCCTTCGCCCGCTGGGACGTCGACGACCGGCGCGCACGGCTGCTCGCCAACGGCGTACGGCTCGATATGCCGTCGTACGACCGCTCACCGGTCGCCGCTTTCGGTCCCGACGACCGCTTCGTGGCACTCGTCGAGGAAGAGAAGGGCAAGGCCAAGAGCCTGGCCGTGTTCGTCTGAGAGTGCGTCCGGGGACGGCCGGTGACGGCCGGCGGGCGGGGGCATGGCAGTCTTAGTGCTGCGAATACTGGTCTGGTGAAACTGATGGTTCGGCGAGGAGCGGTCACAGTGCAGCGCTGGCGTGGCTTGGAGGACATCCCCCAGGACTGGGGGCGCAGCGTCGTCACCATCGGATCGTACGACGGTGTCCACCGAGGTCATCAGCTGATCATCGGGCGGGCGGTCGAGCGGGCGCGGGAGCTGTCGGTACCGGCGGTCGTGGTGACCTTCGACCCCCACCCGAGTGAGGTCGTACGGCCCGGCAGCCATCCCCCGCTCCTCGCGCCGCACCACCGGCGTGCCGAGCTGATGGCCGAACTCGGTGTGGACGCCGTCCTCGTCCTCCCGTTCACCTCCGAGTTCTCCCAGCTCTCCCCGGCGGACTTCATCGTGAAGGTCCTCGTCGACAAACTGCACGCCAGGACCGTCGTCGAGGGCCCCAACTTCCGCTTCGGCCACCGGGCCGCGGGTACCGTCGCCTACCTGGCCGAGCTGGGCGCCTCGTACGACTACGACGTCGAGGTCGTCGACCTCTACGTCTCCGGCGACGCGGGCGGCGGCGAGCCCTTCTCCTCCACCCTCACCCGCCGTCTGGTCGCCGCCGGCGACGTCGCGGGCGCCGCGGAAATCCTCGGCCGCCCCCACCGTGTCGAGGGCATCGTCGTCCGCGGCGCCCAGCGGGGCCGCGAACTGGGCTACCCCACGGCGAACGTGGAGACCCTGCCGCATACCGCGATCCCCGAGGACGGGGTGTACGCGGGCTGGCTCACGGCGAACGGCGAACTGATGCCCGCCGCGATCTCCGTCGGCATGAACCCGCAGTTCGACGGCGTCGAGCGGAGCGTGGAGGCGTACGCGATCGACCGCGTCGACCTCGACCTGTACGGCCTCCACGTGGCGGTCGACTTCCTCGCGTACATCCGCGGCCAGGAGAAGTTCGCCTCGGTCGACGACCTGCTGGTGGCGATGGCGCGGGACGTCGCGAAGTGCCGGGCCATGCTGGGCCTCTAGGCCGGCCGTGTCTTGTCGGCTGGGCGTTGCTCCAGGACTCTGCGGGCCCTTGCTGTGCGCGGGTTGGTCGGTCGGTCCCGGGGCCACCTCCTCGCCATCGGCGGAACTCGGGGCCTTGGAAACGCTGACCGCTGCATCCCGCCGACGGCTGCGGGGGCGACCCCGCACCCGCCCTCCCCACGCACACGAACATGCGGCCCTCAGCCCGAGATCTTCTGAGGGGCGCATGCCGCCGGAGATGCCTCTTCGCAGAGGCGTCACGCCGGGTATCCCGGGGCGCGAGCCTTCGCAGGGGCGTCAGGCCTGGTATCCCGGGGCGCGAGCCTTCACAAGGGCGTCAGGCCGGTATCCCGGGGCGCGAGCCTTCGCAGGGGCGTCACGCCGGGTATCCAGGGGCGCGAGGAACTGCGCGAGCAACCACGTACGGGCCGCACCCGAAACACGACTCCGCCCGTAGGGCGATGCCTCTGCGGGGGCGATCACATGGGTATCCAGGGGCGCGAGGAACGGCGCGAGCAACCACGTACGGGCCGCACCCGAGACACAGCCCGCCCGGAGGGGCAGACGGCTTCAGGGGCCCGGGCCCGTGGCTCGGTGACCCTAGCGGGAGGCGAGGTGGCAGGAGGTTCCCGCGGAGCGGACCGGCGCCGGTGGCGTGGCGCGGCACAGGTCGGCGACGGCCTCCGCGGCGCCCGAAGCCAGCGCCGGGCAGCGGATGTGGAAGCGGCAGCCCGCCGGGATCCTGGTCGGGTCGGGGGGCTCCCCGGCGAGCACCGTCTCGGGCAGCGGGGACTCGGGGAGCACCGAGAGCAGCGCCTGGGTGTAGGGGTGCCGCGGCTCGGTGAGGACGGTCTCCACCGGGCCGGCCTCCACGATCCGGCCCAGGTACATCACGGCGACCCGGTCCGCGATGTTCCACGCGAGCCCCAGGTCGTGGGTGACGACCAGCGCGGAGAGGCCCAGCTCGTCCCGGAGCCGGAGCAGGAGCGCGAGGATCTCGCCGCGGACGGAGGCGTCGAGGGACGCCACCGGCTCGTCGGCGACGATCAGTTCGGGTTCGAGGACGAGCGCGCCCGCGATGACGACGCGCTGCCGCTGTCCGCCGGAGAGTTCGTGCGGGTAGCGGAGGAGGAAGCGCTCCGGGGGCCGTAGCCCGGCGAGTGACAGGGCGCGGGTGACGGCGGCCCGCTCGTCGCCGGGCGCCCCGTGGACGCGGAGGCCCTCGGCGACGGCGTCGTACACCGTGTGCCGGGGGTTGAGGGATCCGGTGGGGTCCTGTAGGACGAGCTGGGCGCGGCGGCGGTACGCCTTGAGGGCGCGGGCCGTGTAGTCGAGGGGTCGGCCGCCGAAGGTGACCCGGCCCGTGGTGGGGGCGACCAGTCCGAGCAGGGTCCGGGCGAGGGTGGTCTTCCCGCAGCCGGACTCGCCGACGAGGGCGACGATCTCGCCCGCCCCGACGGCCAGGTCGACCCCGTCGACGGCGCGCGCCGCGGGCCGCCCGCGGCGGCCGGGGAAGACGACGTGGAGGTCTTCGGCGGAGAGCAGCGGGGTCGTGGTGGTCACCGGGGTCCTCCTTCGCCGGGTACGGCGTGGACACAGGCCGCGCGGTGGGCCGCGAGGCCCTCGGGGCCCACCGTCACCAGGGCCGGTTCGCGTTCCGCGCACGCCGCCACCGGCCGGGGGCAGCGCGGCCGGAACGTACAGCCGTCCGGCAGGTCCGAGGGGTCGGGCGGGTCGCCGGGCAGTCCGCGGGGCGCGAGCCGGGACGCGGCGTCCCCGACGCGGGGGAAGGCGGAGGCCAGGGCCCGCCCGTAGGGGTGGTGCGCGGCGCTGTGGACCGCCCGCGCCGGGCCCTCCTCGACGATCCGGCCCGCGTACATCACCGCCAGCCGGTCGCAGGTGTCGGCGAGGACCGCCAGATCGTGGCTGATCATCAGCAGTCCGATGTCCTGGTCGGCGACGAGCCGCCCGATCAGCCGGAGGATCTGGGCCTGGATCATGACGTCGAGCGCCGTGGTCGGCTCGTCGGCGATGATCAGCCGGGGGTCGCAGGCCAGGGCCATCGCGATCATCACGCGCTGCCGCTGTCCGCCGGAGAGTTCATGCGGATAGGCGTCGGCGCGGTCGGCCGGCAGTCCCACCTGTCCGAGGAGTTCGACGACCCGGGCACGGGCCTTCGCGGGGCTCGCCCTGCGGTGCAGCCGGACGGGTTCGGCGATCTGGTCGCCGACGCGGTGGACCGCGTTCAGGGAGTGCATCGCGCCCTGGAAGACGATCGACGCCCCCGCCCAGCGGACCGCCCGCAGCCGTCCCCAGCGCATGGTGAGGACGTCCTCGCCGTCGAAGAGGATCTCCCCACGGGCCGTCGCGCCCGGCGGCAGCAGCCGCAGCAGGGCCAGCGCGAGCGTCGACTTGCCGCACCCCGACTCCCCGGCGATACCGAGTTTCCGCCCGGCGGCCAGATCGAGGTCGACACCGCGGACGGCGGGTACGGCGCCGTAGGCGACCCGCAGGTCCCTGACCCGCAGCAGTGGTGCTCCGGTGGGCATCAGCGGACCCCCAGCTTCGGGTTGAGGACGGATTCGACGGCCCGTCCGCAGAGGGTGAAGGCGAGGGCGACCACCGCGATCGCCAGGCCGGGCGGGGCGAGATACCACCAGTGCCCGGAGGAGACCGCGCCCGCCTCCCGCGCGTCCTGGAGCATGCCGCCCCAGGACACCACCGTGGGGTCGCCCAGGCCGAGGAAGGCGAGGGTGGCCTCGGTGAGGATGGCCGCGGAGATCCCCAGCGTCGTCTGGGCCAGCACCAGCGGCATCACATTGGGCAGGACATGACGGTTCATGATGTGGCCGTGGCCGCCGCCGAGCGCCCGGGCCCGTTCGATGTACGGCCGGGACTCGACGGCGATGGTCTGCGCCCGGACCAGCCGGGCCGTGGTGGGCCAGCTGGTGACCCCGATCGCCACCACCACCGTCCACACGCTGCGCGACATCACCGTGGCGAGCACGATCGCCAGGACCAGGGTCGGCATGACGAGGAACCAGTCCGTGACCCGCATCAGGGCCGTGGCGAACCAGCCGCCGTAATGTCCGGCGACGACCCCCACGAGGGTGCCGATCGCCACCGAAAGCGCCGCCGCCAGCAGCCCGACGAGGAGGGAAATCCGCGCGCCCCACACCAGCAGTCCCAGCAGGGACCGGCCGAACTGGTCCGTACCGAGCGGGAAGGCCGCGCTCGGCGGCTCCAGCGGTCCGCCCGTCGCCCGGGTGACGCTCTGGACGTCGTCGCCGACCAGCAGCGGTGCCGCCAGGGCGACCAGCGCGATCACCGTGAGCGCGGCGAGGCCGAGCAGCCCGGCGCGATGCGTACGGTACACGCGCCAGAAGCGGGCGGCCGAGGCCCGGCGCCGGGCCCGGGCCAGGGCCTTCGACGGCGACGCGCTCATCGGGCCACCCGGGGGTCGAGGAACGGATAGACCAGATCGGCCAGCAGGTTCATCACGATCATCGCCCCCGCGAACACCACGAAGAGTCCCTGCACCAAAGGCAGGTCGGGCACGCTCAGCGCCTGGTAGAACAGCCCGCCGAGCCCCGGCCAGGAGAACACCGTCTCGACCAGGATCGAACCCGCCGCGACCTGCCCCAGATTGATGAAGACCATCGTCACCGTCGGCAGCAGCGCGTTCGGTACGGCGTGTCTGCGCCGGACCACGGCGTCCCGCAGCCCCTTGGCGCGGGCCGTGGTCAGATAGTCGCCGCCCATCTCGTCCAGCAGCGACGACCGCATCACCAGCAGGGTCTGGGCGTAGCCCACGGCGACCAGGGTCAGCACCGGCAGCACCATATGGTGCGCTACGTCGAGGACCAGGGCGAGGCCCGTCGTATCGCCGGATTGCATTCCGCCGGTCGGGAAGAGGCCGGGGACCGGGCCCACACCGACCCCGAGGACCACGATCAGCAGCAGCCCCAGCCAGAACGACGGGACCGACCAGAGCGTCAGCGCCACACCGGTGCTCAGCCGGTCGCCGAGCCCGCCGTGCCGCCAGGCGGCGCGGGTGCCCAGCCAGAGCCCGAGGGCCGAGTAGAGCACCACGGCCACCCCGGTGAGCAGCAGGGTCGCGGGCACCTTCTCGGCGATCAGCTCCCCGACCGGCGCCCTGAACTGGTACGACATCCCCAGATCGCCGGTGAGCGCGCCGGCGCAGTACTCCGTGAACTGCCGCCACAGCGGCTCGTCGAGGCCGAACTGGCGCCGGAGCGTCGCCAGCTGCTCCGCCGAGGTCGGGGTGCCGTGCGTCATCGCCTTCACCGGATCGCCGGGGATGATCCGGAACAGAAAGAAGCTGGTGACGAGGACGGCGAGCAGGGAGATCGCGGCCCCGGCCAGTTTGCCCGCCAGATACGGCAGATAGCCGCGGGCCCGCACGCGCAGCCGCTCGCCGCGCCCGTCCGGGGCGTCGGCCGCGCGGCCCGCGGGGGTGAGCACCACGGCGGCGGCGGAGGCCGACGCGGGCGGCGGGGGAGAGGGGGTGGTCGAGGGGGATGTCATCGGCTACTCACGGTCCTCGGCGGTCGCGCGGCGCCGCAGGACGAGGAGCACCGCCAGGCCCACCGCGGTCACCAGCGCCGCACCGAGGGCGAGCAGGGTCCCGCGGGCGTCGGCACCGCCGGACGTGCCGTCGTCGGCCCCGGCGGCGGGGACGGCCGACCACCAGCTCCAGTAGCCGTCCTGGCCCCAGATGTTGCCTCCGGCACCGGGCATCGTCGTGATGGACGCGATCTGGTCGGTGCGGTACGCCTCGACCGCGTTCGGATAGGCGAGGACGTTCATGTACCCCGTGTCGTACAGCCGGGACTGGAGCCGCTTCACCAGTGCGGCGCGGGCGGCGGGGTCGTACTCGGCCGACTGGGCGGCGTACAGCTCGTCGTAGCGGCGGTCGCAGATGAAGTTGTCGGTGGAGCCGGTGTCCTTCGGGGTGGCGGGCAGGGCGGCACAGGTGTGGATGGCGAGGGCGAAGTCGGGGTCCGGGTTGATGGACCAGCCGTCGAACGCCAGGTCGTAGTCGCCCTTCAGCCAGGGGTCGGAGACATTGTCGAGACAGTCCACCCGCAGCCCGATGCCCAGCTCCTCCCACCACTCCTGCAGAAACTTGCCGATGGCCCGGTCATGGGGGTCGGTGGCATGGCAGAGGATCCGGAAGGCGAGTGGCTTCCCGTCCTTCCCGATCCGCCGGCCGTCCCCGTTCCGCCGGTAGCCGGCCCGGTCGAGCAGGGCGGCCGCGCGGGCGGGGTCGTATCCGACGCGCTGTCCCGCGGCCGGTTTCCAGAAGTACGCGGTGTACCGGGGCGGGATGTAGCCGTCGCCCTCCACGGCGTGCCCCTGGAACACCTTCGCCACCAGGGCGCGCCGGTCCACGGCGTGGAAGAGGGCCTTCCGGACGGCCGGGTCCAGCAGCGCCCGGTGCCCGCTGCCGAACTTCCTCCCGTCGCGGGAGCGGGCGCCGGGGTTGGTGGCGAGGGCGAGGAAGCGGCGGCCGGGGGCGTCGTTCACCCGGATGCCGGGTTCGCCGTCGAGCGCCTTCGCCTGGGCGGGCGTCAGGCCCTGGACGAAGGAGACCTCGCCCTTGCGCAGGGCGGCGACCGCCGCGTCACCGTCCTTGTAGTACTTCAGCAGCAGCTCGTCGAAGTGCGGCGCGCCCCGCCAGAACGCCTTGTTGGCCCGGAGCCGCAGATACTGGTCGACCTTGAAGTCGCTGATCACGAACGGGCCGCTGCCGACGACGGGGAACCGCCGGTCGTTGTTGAAGGTGGAGAAGTCGCCGACCCGCTCCCAGATATGCCGGGGGACGATCGGTACGTCCAGCGCGACCATCGTGGCCTGCGGCTTCTTCAGTTTGACGACCAGTGTCCCGGCGTCGGGCGCGGTGACCTCGCGAAAGTTGGCCGTGAAGCTGCCGGCGGCCGTCGCCGCGTCCGGGTCGGTGAGGATCTTGTTGAAGGTCCAGGCCGCGTCATGGGCGGTCAGCGGTCGCCCGTCGGACCAGCGGGCGTCGTCCCGGATGGTGTACGTCCAGGTGAGCTTGTCCGCCGACGGCCGCCAGGAGGTCGCCAGGCTCGGGACCGGGTGTCCGTCCGCGACGTCGTAGTTCGTCAGATACTCGTAGGCCAGCCGGTGGACCGTGGTCGACACCAGCCGCTGGGCGCGGAAGGGGCTGAGCGAGTCCACACTCTGCGACACCGCGATCCTGAGCACCTTCTTCCCACCCCCCTGACGGTCTCCGTCGTCTCCGTCCGCCGCCGCGGCGGCCGGGAGCGGGGGGAGGACGAGGAGCGCGAGCGCCGTGCCGACGGCGGAGAGCCGTCCCGCGGTACGGGCGCCGGAGGCGCCGAAACGGTACGGCGCCGGGATGGGGGCGTCCGGTGGGGCAACGGGGACCGATGAGGGCGACGGGACCTTGGTGACCATGGCGGTGACCTCGCGTCGGCGGGTACGGGGTGTCTGGCGCGGGGAACGGGTCGCGGGGAGGGGTTTCTGGGAGGCGGGGCGAATTGGTCCAGCGCTGGTACATACCCCGTGAGCGGCCCGATGTACCCGTACTGGGCTGCGGGAATACCCCGAGGGCCCGGATCGCCGATGCGATCCGGGCCCTCAATGGTCCAGTCCTGTGCCGCCTTACTGCTGAGAGCCCGGCGGTGCCTGTGGGGGCTGCTGCGGCCACCCCACGGGCGGTACGGCGCCCTGCGCCTCGCCCTGTTCGCCCTCACCGGGCCCGCCCTGCTGCGGCGGGAGCGGCTGATGCGGCTGGGCTCCCGGATGCTGCGGCGCGTGCGGAGGCTGCTGGGGCCAGCCGTGCTGCTGCTGCGGCTGAGGCGGCTGAGGAGCCTGCGGCGGATAGGGCTGATGGGGCGGCTGCTGTCCGCCGTACGGGTGCGGTACGCCGCCCTGCTCGTACGGCTGACCAGGTGTCGGCTGCGGCGGGTACGGCTGCCCCGGAACCTGCTGCGGACTCTGCTGCCCCGGAATCTGCTGTCCGGGGATCTGCGGTACCGGCGGTACGCCCGTGGCCTGCTGCGGCGGATACGGTTGTCCCGGGTACGGCTGCCCGGTCGAGGGATAGCCGCCCTGCCCCGGCTGCCCCGGCTGTCCCGGCCCGGTGTACCCCGGCTGTCCCGGCATCGGCGGTGCCATCGTCGGCGGCGGGTTGCCGTTCGCCGTCCACAGCCCCTGCTGTTGCTGGGCGCGGGCGAAGTCCTCGGCGATCAGCGCCGACAGATTGAAGTACGCCTCCCGGGTCTTCGGCCGCATCATGTCGAGGTCGACCTCGGCGCCCGCCGCCAGATGCTCGTCGAACGGCACCACGACCACACCGCGGCAGCGCGTCTGGAAGTGCGCCACGATGTCCTCCACCTTGATCATCTTCCCGGTCTCGCGGACCCCGGAGATGACCGTCACGGACCGCTGCACCAAGTCCGCGTAACCGTGCGCGGAGAGCCAGTCCAGGGTCGTACTGGCGCTGCTGGCGCCGTCGACGGAGGGCGTCGAGATGATGATCAGCTGATCGGCGAGATCGAGCACCCCGCGCATCGCGCTGTAGAGCAGACCGGTGCCGGAGTCGGTGAGGATGATCGGGTACTGGCGGCCCAGCACCTCGATGGCCCGGCGGTAGTCCTCGTCGTTGAAGGTCGTCGAGACCGCCGGGTCGACGTCGTTGGCGATGATCTCCAGACCGGACGGCGCCTGGGAGGTGAAGCGGCGGATGTCCATATACGAGTGGAGGTACGGGATCGCCTGCACCAGGTCGCGGATGGTCGCGCCGGTCTCCCGGCGCACCCGGCGGCCGAGCGTCCCCGCGTCCGGGTTGGCGTCGATGGCGAGGATCTTGTCCTGTCGCTCGGTGGCCAGCGTCGAACCGAGCGCCGTCGTCGTGGTGGTCTTGCCGACGCCACCCTTGAGGCTGATGACCGCGATCCGGTAGCACGACAGCACGGGCGTACGGATCAGCTCCAGCTTGCGCTGCCGCTCGGCCTCCTCCTTGCGGCCGCCCAGCTTGAACCGGGACGCCGCGCCGGGGTTACGGCTCGACTTGGCCTTCTGCTTGTTGTTGCGCAGCAGCCGGTCCGACGAGAGCTCGACCGCCGCCGTGTAGCCGAGGGGCGCGCCGGGCACGGAACGCTCGCGCTGGTCGTGGGTGACGGCCGTCGGCCAGCCCGCGCCCGCCCGGGGGTCGGCGGGCGGCTGTCCCGGCCCCGCGTCGTGCGCCTGCGGCGGCTGCTGAGGCTGGGGTTGGGGCTGGGGCTGCTGGGGCTGGGCGTGCGGCGGCTGGGGGCCGGGCTGCGCCGGGGGCGGGAAGCCGTACCCCGGCTGGTGCTCGGCGGGCGGCAGCGGTGCCGAAGGACCGGTGTGCGGCGGCGGGAAGCCGTAGCCCTGCGGCCCGGGCGGGAACTGGCCCTGCTGCGGGGGCAACTGGTGCTGCTCGGGCACCGGAGGAGCTGACGGGACCGACGGGACAGGTGGTACGGCCGGGTGCGCGGCGGCGGGCGGGGTCTGCGGCGGCGGGAAGCCGTAGCCGGCGCCCTGCTGCGGTCCCGGCGGGACCGGCGGCTGGGCCTGGGGGGCGGGCGTCGCCGGATGCGGATAGGCGTAACCGGACTGCTGCGGGAGCTGCGGCACCGCCGGGGGGCTACTGTGCGGCGCGGCCGGGGGCAGCGCGGACTGGTCGGCCGTCTGCGGGGAGACCGGCCACTGCGGAGCCGACGCCTCGGCCGGCTGGAACGCGGGCGGCAGCGGCGGCAGCGCGCCGCCCTGCTGGGGCCCCGGCGTCCACGGAGGCGCGGCCGTGGGTACGGCGCTCTGCGGCGCGGGCGGCACCGCGTCCGGGTGGGCGTCCTGCGGCACTTCGGGAGCCGCGGGCCCCGGGGGTGCGTCCGCCGGGACGGCGTCGGGCTCGACGGGCGGCAGGGCGGCGGGCGGGACCGCGGCGTCCCGGGGCTCCTCGGCCGCGGGTGCCGGAGGTTCCACCGGCTCCGCCGCTTCGGGTTCGGCGTGCGGGGCGTCCGGCACGGACGGGTCGGCGGTCGGGGCGAAGGCGGTTCCGTCCTCGCGCTCGTCCGCCGCGGGGTCGTCGGCCGGGGCGTTCGCGGTGTCGGCCGCGCCCTCCTCCGTGCCGGCGGACGCCGCGACCGGTCCGTGACCGCCCGGCGACTCCTCCTCGGCGCGCTTGGCGGCGTCCCGCTCCGCGATCTCCCGCTTCAGGGCCGCGGGCGAGAAGCGCATCGTGGCGCCGCTGTCCACGTCCCCGCCGCCGAACGGCTCGGCCGCCGGCGCGGGCGGGGCGTCCGGTACGCGGGGGGCCGCGGCCGGATCCGTACCGCCGTATTCGTGCCCGTGCCCGTGCCCGTGCCCTTGCCCTTGCCCGTGGGCCTCGGCGACGGGAGCGGCTTCGGGGCCGGGGCCGGGGCCGGGCTGGGCGGTCGGGGGAAGGGGGACGGCGGCGCCCTGCGACACGGCGGCCGGGCCGGCGGCGTGCGGGCTCGGCGAATCGGGGCCGGGCGCGGCCGGGGCCCACCCCTGCTGCGGCTGGTAGCCGCCCTCCGCGGGCAGCCCCGGCACCGCCACGGGCGGGCTGCTCGGCGGCGGGGGCGGCGGAGGCGTGCCACCGCCCGACGCGTCGCCCGACGCGTTCTGGGTGTACCAGGCGGGCGGGGTGTAGTCGATGGTGAACTCACCCGTCATCTCGGCGGGATCCGCGTCGGACTCGTCGGCGGGAAGGTCCCAGCCCCCGCGACTCCCGTCCCGATCGCTGTTCACTGTGCCTCCTGGTGTGGTCGAGCACCGATGGGTCCCGGTGCGATGGGCGATCGCCGTCGCCCGATCGGCCGGGCCGGTACCGTCACTCAGCGGCGGGGTGCTCGTGGGTTCGATCCGCCGCTGTCCTCCACCACCCTAAACGCCAGGGACGACAGCCCGGCAGCCCCGGCGCCGCCACCGGTACGCGGTTCGCGTCCCGGTGAGCCCCGGGGCCCGTCCGGCGCTCCGACGAGGGGGACGTACCGGATGAATCCCCTCGCGCGGGCTGTCCCGTGCCCTGGTGAACTCCCGATGAACACCGCTCAATGCCGCCGAAGCGCAATCGGCGCGCGAACGGCGACACACGCCCCCCGGCGCCGCCGGGCGCGCGGCCGGGGCACCGCACCACCGTCACCGGCGGCCGTCAGGTGAGGTCGAACTCCCCGTCGCGGGCGCCCAGGACGAACGCCTCCCACTCCGCCGCCGTGTACCGCAGCACCGTGTCCGGGTCCAGCGACGAACGCATCGCCACCGCCCCGCCCGGGAGATGGGCGATCTCGACCCGCTCCTCGTCGTCCTCGGTACCGGGCGCGCTCAGCCATTCGACATCCGAGATGTCGAGGGCGTACAGCTCGTCCTTCTCCTCCACGCTGCCCATCGGCCACGCTCCCCTTCGTCCGTGCGCCGTACCGCCCCGCACCGGGACGGTGGGACCGGGCGAGGGCCGCCGGTCCGTGCCACTGGAGGGATTTTAGGCTCAACGACACCCCGTTCCGGGGGCTGTTCCACGGAAGATCCCCGACACCCGCGCCCCGGCCCTCCGCGGCCGAACGTCCGTACGGACGCCGCGGCCGATCCGTACGCCTGCCCGGACACCGACTCGTCCGTACGCCGTCCTCGGTCCCTGCGCCCGGCCTCAGTCCATGCGCCGGGCCGTGCCCAGCAGACCCGTCTCCGCGTCCGTACCGCTCGTCATCACCCAGTTCCGTTCCCGGCCCGCGCACCAGAGCGTCACCCCGTCCGCCAGCGTCGGCAACGCGCCGCTCTCCGCCTCCGCGAGACCGAGGATCCGGCCGATCTGCGCGGCCTCCTGCGGAGACACCCGCTGGACACCGACGAGCGTCGCCGCGCGCAGCAGCCGGGGCGCCACCGGGCTGAGATACGGCAGCAGCGTGAGCACCGACTGCCAGGGCGCCGACACCACCCGGCCGCGCGGCGGCCGCATACCGCAGTCCCGGATCACCACGACCGGACTGCCGACCGTCGCCCCCATCGGGGGGACCCGGCCCACCTCGTGCAGGGTGATGCAGTCGAGCCCCGCGCCCGCCGCCTGGGCGAGCGTCGTCCACGCCTGCGGACGGCCGGTCTCCACCACCACCCGCGCGCCGGTGCCCGCCGCGCGCAACGCCATGACCTGGGCCGTCCACAACCCGCCGATCAGCAGGACGTCGTACGGGGTCGACCGGTGGAAGCCCACCATCAGGGCCCGGCCCTCGGCGTCGTCGCCGATGACCACCCCGTCGTCGCCCACCGGCAGCGACAGCGCGCCCAGATCGCCGACGGGCATCGTGTGACCCGGGTGCCGGGGCCCGGCGAGACGGCGCGCGGACCGCGCCGGAAGCAGCCTCATCGGGAACCCCCGAGCGGCAGCGTCGCCAGCGCGCCCGGCAACTGCTCGCGGTCCAGCCGGATCAGGGACACCTTGCCGGTCCTGGCGTGCTGCTCCAGCGTCCGCCGCACCCCTATCAACTCGGTGTCCGAACCGCCCGTCACCCGGACGTGACCCGCCATCGACATCGCTCCCCGGTGCGCGCCCCGCCGAAGCGTCAGGCTGAAGGTGGTGGCGTACGCGGGTGCGGCCGTCAGCAGCGCCACCAGCTTGGGCAGCGGCGCCGCGCCGCGGCCCAGTTCGGGCCAGCGGCCCACCGCGTACGTCGTGTGCCAGCGGTCGTCGCAGCGCCACACGCGGGCCGTCTCCGACGTCCGCTGCTGGGGTACGGCGTCCGGGCGCGACGCCCTGGCGGCCAGCCGGGGGCTGGCGCAGGCGGCCGTGGCCAGGGTGGAGTTCAGCTCCTGCTGGTCGAGGACGACGGCCGAGAACCCGGCCCCGGTCGCCCGGCTCGCCACATGGTCCGCGATCCGCACCAGACAGCGCTGGGCGCCCTCGACGCCGCCGCCGCGCGCCTCCACCGCCTCCCGGCACAGCTCCGGATCGAGCTTCACCGCCACCCAGGTCATCCGGAGCGCGGGGGCGCCCGTCTTCTCCTGCAGCGGGGCGTACGACAGACGGGCCACCGACTGCTGCGGCAGATGCGGCGCCGGGGCGGACCGTACCTGCTGCACCAACTGCACCGAGTCGACGACGATGTCGTCCACCTCCAGCGCGCCGCCCAGCAGGGACAGCGGCAGGGCGCGGGCCCCGAAGGCGGGGCGCAGCGCGGCGCCGCTCGCCTCGATCCGTACCACCGCGGTCAGGAACGAACCGTCGCCCAGCATGCCGACCGTACGACGGCTCTTGTCGACATAAGGACAGGGGCGCAGGCCCGGGACGCCCTCGGCGACCGGGGCCAGCGACGGATCGGTGTCGGCCGGGGCCGGACCCGCCGCCCCCCGGCGCGAACGCAGCGCCATGGCCGTGGCCGCCCAGTCGTGGACCGACTGGCCGCGGCGGCGCAGAAAGGCGAGGACGACGAGGACCGCGGCCACCACCGCCGCGGGCACCAGCCACAGCCCGCCCGCGACCGCCCCCACGGCGCCGATCACCAAGGCGATTTCCACCAGGGCGAGCTGCCGCAGCTGCAACGGGCCGAGCCGGCTCGTCCGGGACAGCGGGCGCAGGGTCGTGGTGGCGGGCGGGGCGGCCGTACGGGGACGCGGTGCGCCCGGCTCCGCCCCGGGGCGTGTTCCCCGGCGGGTACGCCCCCGGTCGTTGCGCGCGCCCCCCGCACGTCGTCCGGGCGTCCGCCCATTGCGTGCGCGCGTCGCCGTAGCCATCGCCGCGATGCCCCCTCGTGTCCGTAATTCCCAAATTCCGGTGGACGTTGACAGGGCGATCACCCTACCTGAGCGGTAAGTCACGAGCCCCAGCAGGCATAGTAGGGGCCGTAACGACGGCGGGCCGATTCGGAGAACCACGGTGAAGCACGGCCCGGTCGCCAAGCGGGGAGAGGGACAAGCGGACAGATGGCATCACGTCGGGACGAACTCAACGCCTACACCTTCGCCAAGCGGCGGTTGATCGCGCAGTTCCTCCAGCCCAATACGACGGGATCGGAGGAAGGCGCTCCCAAGCCACTGCGCGCCGTCGTCCCCGGCGCCATCATCGGTGTGGTGATTCTCGCCGGATTCGGTGCGTGGGGAATGTTCAAGCCGGTGGCGCCCAAAGGGTGGGACAAGCCACGGGAGAACGTGATCATCGCGAGTAAGTCGACCACGCGATATGTGGTGGTGGAAACCGACGGGGAGAAGCAGCTTCATCCCGTTCTCAACATGGCCTCCGCGAAACTTCTGCTGAATCTTGACAAAAGCAAGGTCATCAAGGTCGATGAGTCCGTACTGGACAGCGGGAAGATCCCGCACGGCGCCACCCTCGGAATTCCGTACGCCCCCGACCGCCTCCCCAAGAAGAAGGACGCGGAGAAGCCCAAGCGCTGGGCCGTGTGCGAACGGCCCGGCCAGGGCGGACGGGCCATCCAGAAGGCCGTGTTCGTCCTCGCCGACCGCGAGAAGGGCAAGGTCGACGGCAAACAGCGGCTCACCGGCGGCCAGCTGCTGTACGTCGAGTCCGACAAGGTGCGTTACGTCGTGGACGCCGGCGGTACGGCGTACCCCGTCGCGGACGACGACAACCTGCTGGGCCAGCTCGTCGGCGCGAACCGTGAGCCTCAGAGGGTCTCCCGGCAGTGGCTCGCCACCCTCCACAAGGGCCACCGGATCACGTTCCCCGAGGTTCCCGACACGGTCGGCGAGAACGCGGGCGCCCCGGGCAGCCTCCGGGAGAACGACAACCGCATCGGCATGATCCTCAAGGCCACCGACGGCACCGGGGAACAGAACTACGTCGTGCTCCGGGGACGCGTCGCCCCGATCACCGACTTCACGGCCAAGCTGCTCCTCAACAGCCCCGACCGCGCCATGATCGCGCTGGGCCAGGGGGGACGCGCCACCAATGTCAGCGCCGGCGCCCTGCGGCCGGGCGAGGCGTTCGGCCAGAACAAGAAGTGGCCCGCCGAGGCACCCGCCGCCGTCAACTCGCCCGCGCTTCGTGAGGGCAGCCGCAACACGGTCTGCAGTGTGCTGCGGGAGGTGAACGGGGACGCCACGACCACCCTCAGCACCTGGGCCGGGACCGACTTCCCGGCCGTGCTGCCGACCGGATCGAGCAGCGCCTACGTCACCCCGGGCTCCGGCCTGCTGTACCGCCAGTACACGGGCGCATCGACCGGCGCCGGCTTCCTCTTCCTGCTCACCGACACCGGCCTGCGGTACGCCATGCAGTCCAACAGCGACAGCGCCACCGACGACTCCGGCATCGGGACCACCGAGAAGGAGAAGAAGGAGCAGGCGGCCCAGACCGAGATCGCCCAGCGGCAACTCGGCTACAAGGGCGTGACCCCGGTACCGGTCCCCGCCGTGTGGTCCGCGTTCCTGCCGACCGGACCGCGGCTGTCGATGAGCGCGGCCAACGAGCCGCAGGGCTCATGAGGGCGGGCAGGCGGATGACATCTCCGGCCCGGGGCCGCGCCCTTGCCGTCTGCGCGGCGACGGCGCTCGCCGTGACCGGCGTCCCCGTAACGGCGGGCGAGGCGCACGCGCGCAGCAACACCCAGTGCGAGTACCCCAGCACACAGGAGTACAAGGCACGCCCCTGGGCGCTCCAGCGCGTACTCCTCGACGAACTGTGGAAGCAGTCCACCGGGAAGGGCGTCAAGGTCGCCGTCATCGACACCGGCGTCGACATCATTCACCCCCAGCTCAAAGACGCCGTGGACGCCGAGAGCGGCCTCAACCTCCTCCCGGAGAAGAACGACAAGGGGGAGAAGATCGACCGCGGCGCGGCCAACGGCACCACGGACACCGTCGGCCACGGCACCAAGGTCGCCGGGATCATCGCGGCCAGGCCCGCGCCCGGCACCGGCTTCGTCGGACTCGCGCCCGGTGCCACGATCATCCCGATCAAACAGAACGACGCCGAGGGCAACGGCGACGCGGCGTCGCTGACGAGGGCCATCAACGAGGCGGTGAAGCGGGGCGCCGGGGTGATCAACATCTCTCAGGACACCGCCAACGCCGTCGCTCCCGCCAAGGAGCTGGAGGAGGCCGTCGACGACGCCCTGGAGGAGGGGATCGTGGTCGTGGCGTCCGCGGGCAACGACGGCGCCGGCGGCAACATCAAGAAGACGTACCCCGCCTCGTACGAAGGTGTCCTCGCCGTCGCCTCGACGGACCGCAACAACGAACGGGCCGCCTTCTCCCAGTCCGGCGACTTCGTCGACGTCGCCGCGCCCGGCGTCGACATGGTCACCACGGTCCCGCTCGGCGGCCACTGCGTCGACAACGGCACCAGCTTCTCCGCGCCGTACGTCGCCGGCATCGCCGCCCTCATCAAGTCCAAGCACCCCACCTGGACGCCCCGGCAGATCACCGCCCAGATCCAGCAGACGGCGGAGCGCTCCACCCCGGGCCGCGACCGGCTCGTCGGCTGGGGAGTGGTCGATCCGGTACGCGCCCTGACCGAGGACGAGCGCCCCCTCGAAGAGCCCGTCGCCGACAGCGGCCTGGTCAGGGGCCAGGTCCCCAGCCCGGCCCGCTACGACCTCGGCGAGACCGCCCAGGAACGGAACGCCCGCCTCGCCACCTATGTGGTCATCGGCGGCGGCGTCCTCGTCGCCGTGATCTCCGGTGCCGCCGTCGCCCTGCGAGACGCCCGCCGCCGGACGAGCCGGATGGCGGGCAGCTGAGTCGGGGAGATACCGAGGAGACCCGACGATCCCCGCGGTGACCGCCCCACCACCATGATGAGATGGTTCCGTGCGGCACCCGGGGGGTCCGGAGAAGTGGCGCGTCGGCAAAGCCACTTGGGACTGTCATAGCCAGTCGTTACAGTGGTAAGCGGTCTCTGTTTTCGTGAGGACCGGATCATCACACTGGCAATGTGGTGCAGCAGGAACACAACGGGGAGGAAGGACGACGTGGTCTATCCAGCCGAAGGCGGGGGCGGGCGCAACGGTATCGGTGACTTCGAAAAGGGTTACCTGGCGCTGGCCACCTTCCAGAAGAAGGTGAACACCCTGCTCGCCACGTTCAACAGTGGCGCGGCGGGCAAGTCCAAGGTTTCCCAGCAGACGGTCAACCGCGGCTCCCTGAGCGGACCCGGCGGGCCTTTCGCCGAAGCCGACGGCCTTTTCCACCAGTACAACCGGGTCCACCAGGCCCTGATCACCCTCTCCCGCAGCCTGGGAGACCAGATCGATTCCCTCAACATCGCGGTCCACGCGGCGGACGTCGGCACCGACAACGTCGACGAGGAGCGCCGCGTCCGCTTCGCCCAGATCCGGGCCCGCATCGACCAGCAGCAGGCGGCCGAACGCGAACGCGAGCGCCCGAAGACCGAAGCGCCGAAGAACGGCAACGAGAAGAACGCCGGAACGGAGTGGCGGTGACACATGGCTGACAACGACAAAGAGCCGGAGCTGACCCCCCAGGAGCAGCACGAGCAGGACCTCGCCCGTGTCGATGCCCAACTCGGCATCACCGACGTCGCCCGCAAGGTCACCTCCGTCTTCGGCGGCAACGGCGTGTTCGCCCGTACCGATTTCGAGGGACACACCCTCAACGCCATGATCGACATGGTGGAGAGCGCCAACCCCGCCGACCTGGAGAACGCCGGCGACAACCTCTGGCTGGCCCGCAAGGCCCTCACCGACGCCGCCGAGGAACTCCGTACCAACGTCGGCAAGGTCCACTGGGAGGGCGCGTCCGGCGAGGCGTTCCGCGACTTCGGCAAGGCCCTCGCCGACCACGCCGACCAACTGAGCACCTTCGCGGACATCGCCGCCACCCAGATCCGTGTGGCGGGCACGGGCCTGGCCTCGGTCCGCAGCTCCATGCCGGACCGCGACAACCGCCTCATCAAGCACGACGCCAAAACGATGCCGGTCCCGGAACGGGTCGACACCAACCCCGACTACGTCGCGGCCAAGAAGGTGGAACAGAACCGCCAGGAGGCCATCAACCAGATGAACCGCCTGGCCTCCTTCTACGCCGTCTCGGAGCAGGCGCTGGCGGGGCAGGAGCCGCCGAAGTTCGACAGGGCGCTGAAGGCGGACGTGCCGGCGCCGACTGGCACACGATCCGAGCCGCCCAGTGGACAAGGGTCGGTCGGCACGATTTCCAGCACCCCGGAGACTTCCCGGGTGTCCGAACGCCGATCGGAATCCAGGGTCGGCGAGCCCCCTCGATCCGAGATCGCCGGGGCGCCCCCGCAGAGCGCTCCCGGCCGAAGCCCGTCGATGGAACTCGACAGCCTTGCGCCCCCCGCGGCGCCGCCCACCACTCCGAATGCCGCACCCCCCACTCCGACAGCTCCTGGTCCGGCCGGAGTCCCTCCGGTCGTTCAGACACCGCCTGTGGGGCCTCCGGTGATCGGTGCGCCGCCCAATACGTTCAGGCCCGGACCCGGGACGGGACCGCCGCCGGTCCTCGCCAAGTCCACGACTGGTCCCGGACAGAGCGGCCCGAACCAGGCGACGGCGCGTGGCACGACGGGACAGTCCCATGCGCCCGGGCGTCAGCCCGTCATCGGAGGGCCTCCTTCCGCTGCGGGCGGCCAGAACCCTGTCGGGCGGCCTACGGGGCCCATGGGCCCGGGAGGCCAGTCGTCACCCGTGGGACGGAACCCCATGGCTACGGGCCCGATGTCCGGCGGGCAAGGTCCGGTGACGGGGCGTGGAGGACAGTCGGCGCAGCCCATGGCCGGACGTCCGAACACACCGTCCGCCGGATCGCGCGTCGGTCGTGACGGAATCGTGGGCGGCACTCCTCAGCGTGCGACCGGCGGTTCCAGTGGACCTCGTATCCCTCGGGGGACCATCGTGGGCGCAGAAGGCGCCAACGCTTCGCGTCCCGGTGCGCCCAGGCCGCACTCGGGTGCGGTCGGTGGTGGAGCTCGGAGCGTCAACGGAGTTGTGGGAGCACCCAGGACGGGGACGGGAAGCAACGCGGGATCCCGAGCGGGCCGGGGGAACTTCACCAACGGTGGCGCGGGGCTCGTCGGCGGCCGTCCGGGCAGGAACTCGTCCGACAGGGAAGAGGACCGCCCGGAATCGTCGCGTCCGGACTACCTGACGGAAGACGAAGAGACATGGACGGCGCAACGGCGCAATGCCGGGCCGCCGGTAATCGACTGAGCACTGGGAAGGTTCGGAAGCCACGATGACGGCACGAATGATCCAGACGCGGAAGCGCAGCGCCTCTCGCGTTCTTCGGCGAAGTGTGGTCTGCACACTCGCTGCGGTCTGCGTCTGGGCCGGTGGTGTCCCCGGCACGATTTCAACGGCCGAGGCTGCCCCCGGACCTGCTGATCAGTGGTATCTGGATGCCATGCAGGCGGTGGATCTGTGGAAGGTCAGCACAGGCAAAGGCATCAAGATCGCTGTCATCGACACCGGCGTCAACCCCGCTACGCCTTCCCTGAGGGGACAGGTTCTCCCAGGGGAGGACTTCACCGGAACTCCGGGTGAGGAAACGGACGACTACTCGGGTCACGGGACCACCATGGCTGAACTCATTGCGGGGACCGGTCAGGGAGGTGGCCTTCGAGGCTTGGCCCCCGGGGCGAAGATCATCCCCATGCGTGTTTCCAACACCGAGCTTCAGAACAAGCAGAAGGTGAATGCCCAAGACGTCCCGGATGCCATCCGGGCGGCCGCGGACAGCGATGTGCACATCATCAGCATGTCCATGGGTTCGGAGTTCTCGAACATGGAAACGCGCGCCGCTGTGGAATATGCCTGGAGTAAAGGAAAGTTGTTCTTTGCCTCGGCCGGGAACAACGCCAAGAGGGGAAACAAGCCGGAGTATCCAGCCGCATATCCGGATGTAATCGGTGTTGCCTCCGCAGACCGTAAGGGGACTGTAGCCGAGTACTCTCAGCACGGTGACAACGTTGATCTCGCCTCTCCGGGTAACGATATTCCGGGCTGGTGTGATGCCACATTCAAGTCGTACTGTGACAGCGGTGGCACTAGTTCGGCTACCGCCGTTGCTTCGGCCACGGCGGCCCTGGTGTGGTCCGCCAACCCGAAGTGGACTGGAAACCAGGTACTTCGCGCCCTTATCGACACGGCTGGCCGGAGTTGGGCCAAGGGAACCCGCAGTAATTATCTCGGACACGGTCTGATCAGGCCCGGCCAGATTTTGCTGGACAAGAAGGGCAACCCCGGCGCACCGGACATCAGTCCCCTCACCAACCTGAAGACAGGCGCTCCCGCCTCCTCGGCCCCGCCTTCTGCACCAGCCTCGTCACAACCGCCAAAGAGCGATTCCGTCGGCGGAGCCGCCGTGGCAGGCTCCAGCGAGAAGAGCGAGAAGAACGACAGCAACACCGGCCTCATCATCGGAGGCGTCGTGGTCGTGATCGTCCTCGCCGGGGGTGCCTTCTTCGTCCTGCGACGGCGTGCCGCCTGATCGCGGCCCCTCGCACACCAGCCACTACGCACAACCCCAGAGAAACAACAGGGAAAGGAAGACCGGGATATGTCAGCAGTCCAGAAGGTCGGCGATCAGAGTCTCAAGGATTTCCAGGACGAGATCACCCGGCAGTTCGAGGACATCAAGGGGCAGTTGTCGAGCCTGCAGGGCGTCATCGACAGCCTGGAGGGTTCCTGGAAGGGAATCGGTGCCGGCGCCTTCGATGTGAAGCAGGCCGAGATCAACCAGGGCATGGTGCGCATCGCGAAGCTGCTGCTCAACTTCCAGGAAGCGATCCAGGTCACCCGCACCACCGCCGGTAACACCGAAGACGAGGTCCGTGCCGCGCTGCAGGGCGTCGACGTGGCCGCGGGCTTCTCGGGCGACGCCGGTGCCACCCGCGGTGCGACCTCGAACATCGCCGGCTACTGACGAGCGCCCCTACTCGGCGCACCACAACAGAATCCCTTTTCGGAATGGCAGTTGGAGGACGACTCATGGCACAGGGCAACGACGGCCTTATGCTCGTCACGTACTCGTCGCTGGAGCAGGCGGCGAGCACCATCGAGAAGCAGGCGCAGCGTCTGGACCAGACGCTCGAAGACCTTCAGAGCAAGATCCGCAGCGTCTCCTCCACCTTCGAGGGTGACGCCAAGACGGCCGCCGACGGGGCCCACAAGAAGTGGGACAACGAGACGCGCCAGATCCACAACGCCCTGAAGGGCATCGCCCGCGCGGTCCGCGAGGCGGGCCCGGCGTACCAGGCGGGCGACAAGAAGGCCGCCGGCTACTTCTAAGCGGCAGTCGGACTGGCATCGGGGTGGGCATGCGCGGGAGATGCCCACCCCGATGGCGTCAACTGTTCTTTACTTGTGGTTTGCTGCGGCAGTCTGCTGATTCGCTGACGGCCTTCTGGTAGGCGAGGAGCAGGGCTCTTACGTCTGCCTTTTCCAATTTCCGGCCGTCGCGCGCGGCGATAGATACGTAGAGCCTCATATCCTTCCTGTGCTCAAGTTTCGGGCTGGGGCAATTTACCAGGCCTACCCCCCCGACCTTTGAGTATTCAAAATTCGAACGCCCGCTGAGACTCCTGGCAAGTCCGGAGCCCCAGTGGAGCTGGGCGACATCAAGTGTTGTGGCGCCTTTTGGCTCCCAGTCGATTCGACTGGAGAAGGTGTATTCTCCGTCAACGTCGAACGAGCACCTTACGGATGATCCGTAATCATTTCCGCCTCGGGCCGTTTTGAGCTCATCCCCAGGGGGCAGTAAAGGCTTCAGTAGATGCTGAGGGACCGGAGTGCCGCAAAGCTCGGACGGTACGGTGTAGACCTGCTTCTTTTCTTCCGTACTGCATCCGGAAATTACGAGCGTGAGAGATGCGATTACTGCTAGTGAAGGCGTGCGGTGTTTAGGTGTCACGCTTTACGCCGATCGGTTGTGTCGGTCGGTTTCATGTGCCCGCAACCTCGGTAGTCAAGTCATCTGCCATTCTGCTGGAATTGCTCGAAGCGTCGTTGAAGCCGTCCTTTGCGCCAGTGCTGGCCCAGTCCCCAACCTGATGTTGATAGTTTGTGTCATATTTTTCTGCAGCCTTCTCGGCTGCAAGTTTGGAACGGGCCGTGCTCTCTTCCAGGCTTTCTTCCCAAGAATATGACGAACTCTTGGCGGCGTCCTGCAACGCATTCGTCCCGGCCTGCTGGAAAACGTGCTCCAGCACCAGGCTGCTGACGGTCCCCGCCGCGCCTCCGACCAGTGCTCCCACCAGTGGGGTGGCGACGAAGCTGACGCCGACGCCGACTCCTGTGCCTACCGCTCCCGACCAGGCGTTCTTCTGTTGGGCGATGGAGTTCTGGAAGTCTTGTACTTCCTTGCCCGCAGGGCCGAGAACCGCTTCCTGCTGGCCGATGGCCAGGGCGCCGTCGACCTCTGCCGCTCTGCGTGAGATGAGCTCCACGATGTCCTCGGGGGGATGCGGATACCGCAGATCCTCGGGCAGGTTCGGGTCGAGGTGGCGTTCCATGAGGTAGCCCGTATAGGCCGCCTGGCCGACCTGGATGGCCGCGTTGGCCTCGGGGGACTGGCCCAGGGTGACCAGGAAGCGCGTGACGTCCGCGTGCGACAGGTGGGCCGTGCTGCCCGTGATGGGGAAGAGTTTGTCGCTGTTGCCGAAGGTGTCGTTGGACGCCGCCCTGTTGATGTCCGGCAGGTACTCCGACGCGATCTGGCCGATGCTGTCCGCCATCTGCATATGGTCGGTGAGCCGCTTGGGGTCGTCACTGATCGACGCGACGAGCTTCTGCATCAGATCGGTCTGCTGGTCCGTATGCGGCGGGGTGTCCACGGTCGGCATTTCGCCCGCCGGGTGGCCCGTCGTCGCGGCCTCCAGGGCCAGGGCCAGGGCGTCGCGGCCTCCGGGGGTGTCCTTGGCCGAGTGGTCCATGGGCCAGCGGCGCTCCTCGAAGAGGTAGTCGAAGTTGGAGAGCTCGACCTTGTTCCCCGACTTGTCCTTGAAGCCGTGGTCGTCGGTACCGGTGAGGAATGTGTCCCCGAAGAACTCGGTTGCCGCCGCCGGGCTCGCGGAGAGGCCCTGGAGGTAGCCGGTCAGGGGGTCGACGCCGGAGTCCGTGCCCGTGTAGTTGAGTACGGGGGTGACGTGCGCCCAGTTGAAGGCGGTCTGCCGGCCGTTGTCGCTGTGGCGCCGCTCCTCCGCCATGAGCGCAGTGCCGTAGTCCGTGAGGAACTTGTCGTCGTAGTTGCCGAAGCGCATGAGGTTGCTCATCACCTGGAAGCCCGTGGGGGACGCGAGGCCGCCGCCGAGCCTCTGGCCGCCGAGCTCGATCATGTCGTCCTTCCACCGTCCCATCGCGGGGGTGTCGCTCTGTGTGGCGGTGGCGAGGGTCAGACTCAGATGCTTCTGCAGATCGTCGTAGTCGTCGCGGTGGGCACGCCAGACGTCTCCCGCCCGGTGGTCGGTGGCGAGACCGGCCCACAGCTCGACCATCCCCTTGGGCCCGACCGCGGTGGCGAAGCGTTCCGCGAACAGTTCGTCCTCGGCGTACCGCTTCAGCCCGGCGTTGAGGGCGGCGAACCGTTCGGGGGTGAGACGCTCCGGGTTCCTGGCGATCTCCGCCAGCCGGTCGGCCGCCTTCAGCGCGTTCGCGCCCGCGTCGCGGTCGATGTACGCGGCGTCGGAGAATCCGTGATCGGTCTGCGCCACCAGGGCCTTGAGTACCCGGGCGGCGCTGTCGTCGATCTCGGTGGCCTTGTTGAGGACGGCCTGGATCTCGTCGCGGAAGGCGATGGTCTCGTCCGGGGTGTTCGCGGGCGACCCCGGGGCCGCGGCCCCGCTCCGGTCGGCGGGGGTGGCGATCCTGGTGACCGTGAACCCGCCGACCGCCGTGGGCGCGACGGTGATGTTCTTCGCCCGGCAGCGCTCCACGACCTCCTTGAGGTTCCGCTGGCAGGTTTTCAGCTCGTCACAGGTGTCGCGGAGGATGTTCCGGATCGAGGTGGCCTGGGTGTGGGCGTCCGCGAACTCCCCGGCGGTCTTCCCGATGAACTGACGGGACACGGTCGCGTTCACGCCCATCCAGTTCGCCGCGTTCGCCTTGTCGCGCAGCCCCGTACGGGCGTCCCTCTCCAGTCTCTCCAAATTGCCGACGGCCTTGTTCCAGTCGCCGACGGCAAGGTCGAGCAGTTCGAACCCGGTGTTGTGTAATGCGGTGAAGTTCATGAAGGAGACCCTGTGTCCTGTCTCGTGCGGTCGATGACGGTCTCTCGCCGGCACCCGTCCCGGCTCCGGCCTCGAAGCGGCAGGGCGCCGCAGGATCAGCTGGCCTGCTGCCCGGCTTCCCCATCGGCCCCGGCTTCCCCGTCGGCCCCGTCGGCCTTGTCGGCCTTGTCGGCCTTCGTCTCGTAGACCCCGTTCGGCTCCCCCTTCGGGGCGTACTCGTCGTCGAAGCCCCGGTCCAGCTCGTAGATGCTGCTCATGGACCGGTGGATCCACTCGTCGTCGTCCCTGTGCGTCTTCTGGCTGAAATCCATATGGTTCGAGATATGCGCACAGGCGTCCATCAGGGACTTGAGCTGCTTGTCCCAGCGCTCCGCGACCCGGTCCAGGGCCCCGCCGATGGCGAAGTCCCGCGACGCCAGGTTCGCGGCGGCCTTCTCGGTGCCGGGGATCACGGCCTGCCGTGCCTCGGGCCATAAGCGGTGGTAGAGCTTGTACGCGTGGTCGCCGACGGCCGCCAGATCGGTGTCGGTGACCTCCAGATCGCCCGTCCTCGCGGCGGGCATGCGCTCGTCGTCGGGGAGGCCGTTGAGCCGCATGCCGGTGGTGTCACGTTCCGCCGCGGACGCCTTGAGCCGGTCCCATTCTTCCCATGCCATCGATGGTTCCCTCCTGTGGCGACGCCGGTTCGGCGGTGCGCCGGAATCCTGTCGGCCCGAGCCCGTGATGAGCCGCCTCGGCGTCGGCGACCAGTAAAACGAGCCGGTCGGCCCAGGGCTTCGGAGAACCCGCCGTGGACCGCGAAGTCGGCCGGAGAATGGCGCAAAGCAGGGGACGGGCCGGGGCCGCGACAGCTAACTGTCGCGGCCCCCGCCCGCAGGACGTAACCTATGTGGAAACGTCAGTGGAAAAGACCGCCCGGCAAAACGACGTATTCCGG
>NZ_JBHYZV010000041.1:0-68958 GCF_042753905.1 Streptomyces sp. NPDC059248
CCTTGCGGTGGGGCCCTTCGACGTTAGTGCCCGGTGAGGCACTGGCGGAGGATACGAGATTCGAACTCGTGAGGGGTTGCCCCCAACACGCTTTCCAAGCGTGCGCCCTAGGCCACTAGGCGAATCCTCCGCGGCAAACAATACAAGACGCGGAGGAGTGCTCGCGAACTCGTTCCCACCCCCGCGCATCGGGTACCCTGTGCGCAGCCCCTCACGTGGCGCTATCTGACTGAACTCCCCCAGGGCCGGAAGGCAGCAAGGGTAGGTCGGCTCTGGCGGGTGCGTGGGGGGCGCTTGCGTTGGTGGGGGTGTGGGCGTGGGGGACGGTTGTCGGTGGGGACCGATAGCCTCGTAGGTGTGTCGTCGCTTGCGTTGTACCGCCGCTATCGCCCGGAGTCATTCGCCGAGGTCATCGGGCAGGAGCATGTCACCGACCCGTTGCAGCAGGCTCTGCGGAACAACCGGGTCAATCACGCGTACCTGTTCAGCGGTCCGCGGGGGTGCGGCAAGACGACCAGTGCGCGGATCCTGGCGCGCTGTCTGAACTGCGAGCAGGGGCCGACGCCGACGCCCTGCGGGGAGTGCCGGTCCTGTCGGGACCTCGCGCGCAACGGGCCGGGGTCCATCGATGTCATCGAGATCGACGCGGCGTCGCACGGTGGTGTGGACGACGCCCGTGACCTGCGGGAGAAGGCGTTCTTCGGGCCGGCCGGCAGTCGGTACAAGATCTACATCATCGACGAGGCCCATATGGTCACCCCGCAGGGATTCAACGCCCTGCTGAAGGTGGTCGAGGAGCCCCCGGAGCATCTGAAGTTCATCTTCGCGACCACCGAGCCCGAGAAGGTCATCGGGACCATCCGGTCGCGTACGCACCACTATCCGTTCCGCCTCGTGCCGCCCGGGACGCTCCGGGACTATCTGGGCGAGGTCTGCGGGCAGGAGAAGATCCCCGTCGCGGACGGGGTGCTGCCGCTGGTCGTGCGGGCCGGGGCCGGGTCCGTACGGGATTCGATGTCCGTGATGGACCAGTTGCTGGCGGGTGCCACCGAGGAGGGTGTGACCTATGCCATGGCCACCGGCCTTCTCGGGTACACGGACGGGTCGCTGCTGGACGCCGTCGTCGACGCCTTCGCCTCGGGGGACGGGGCCGCGGCCTTCGAGGTCGTCGACCGGGTCATCGAGGGCGGGAACGACCCCCGGCGGTTCGTCGCCGATCTGCTGGAGCGGCTGCGCGATCTGGTGATCCTGGCCGCCGTGCCGGACGCCGCGGGGAAGGGGCTCATCGACGCCCCCACCGATGTCGTGGAGCGGATGGCGGGGCAGGCGTCCGTCTTCGGCGCCGCCGAGCTGAGCCGCGCCGCCGACCTCGTCAACACCGGTCTCACCGAGATGCGCGGGGCCACGTCGCCGCGGCTCCAGCTGGAGCTGATCTGCGCCCGGGTGCTGCTGCCCGCCGCCTTCGACGACGAGCGGTCCGTACAGGCCCGGCTCGACCGGCTGGAGCGGGGCGCCGCCGCGGGTGCGGCGTTCCCGACCAGCCAGGCCGGCCCGGCCGGTGGTCCGGCGATGGGGTACGTCCCCGGACCCGAGGCCGCCGCGCATACGCCCCCGGCTCCGCCTCCGCAGGCCGTTCCGGCGCCGGTCGCCCCCGAATCCGTATCCGCGCCGGTGGCGCAGCCCGAGACCGTGGCTCAGGCCGCACCGCCCGCGCCGCCCGTTCAGGAAGCGCCGCAGGCCCGGCCCGGGGCGTGGCCCAGTGCCGCGGCGCCCGGTGACGGGGCGGCGCGGCGGCCCGGTGGGTGGCCCACCGCCACCGCCCCCGGGGAGGGCGCCAAGCCCCCCGCGGCGGCTCCCGTCGCCCCGGCGCCCGCCGTGCCGCAGGGGCAGCCCGCCGCCCAGGCCCCGTCGGCCGCGGCGGCCCAGGGCGCGGCCCAGGTACGGAACATGTGGCCCTCGATCCTGGAGGCCGTGAAGAACCGGCGGCGCTTCACCTGGATCCTGCTCAGCCAGAACGCCCAGGTCGCAGGGTTCGACGGCACCACCCTCCAGATCGGTTTCCTCAATCCCGGGGCCCGCGACAACTTCGCGAGCAGCGGCAGCGAGGACGTGCTGCGCCAGGCGCTCACCGAGCAGTTCAACGTCCACTGGAAGATCGAGGCCATCGTCGACCCCACCGGCGGCGCCGGAGGCCCCGGCAGCGCCGGATACGGCGGCGGTGGTGGCGGCGGAGCCGGAGGCGGCGGTGGCTACGGCGGCGGACGCCCGCCCCAGGCGCCCCCCGCTCCGCCCAGGAACGGCCCCCCGGCCGCGCCGAGCGCTCCCGCCCCCGCGGCCGTACCGCAGCGTCCCCCGGCCCCGCAGCCGGGCGCCGACGCGCCGCCGCCCCCGCCGGAGCCCCCGGCCCCGTCGGCGCGTTCCGGGCCGCCGCCCGTCGCCCCCGAGGACGACATCCCGGAGGACGACGACCCCGATCTCGTCGACTCCGCGCTCTCCGGCCACGAGCTGATCGTGCGCGAGCTGGGCGCCACCGTGCTGGAGGAATATACGAATGAGTAGCCCCCGGTCTTAGGAGGGCCGTACAGGCATCGGGCCGCGCGGCGGATAGGCTGACGCCCGTGAAGGTCCTCGTCATCGGCGGCGGCGCCCGCGAACACGCCCTGTGCCGCTCTCTCTCCCTCGACCCCGACGTCACCGCCGTGCACTGCGCGCCGGGCAACGCGGGCATCGGCCAAGTCGCCGAGCTGCACCCGGTCGACGCCCTCGACGGGGCGGCCGTCGCCCGCCTCGCCGCCGAACTGGACGCCGGTCTCGTCGTCGTCGGCCCCGAGGCGCCCCTCGTCGCCGGGGTCGCGGACGCCGTGCGCGCCGCCGGGATCCCGTGCTTCGGCCCCTCCCGGGAGGCGGCCGAGCTGGAGGGCTCCAAGGCGTTCGCCAAGGACGTCATGGCCGCGGCCGGGGTGCCCACCGCCCGTAGCTACGTCTGTACCAACGCCGCCGAGATCGACGAGGCCCTCGACGCCTTCGGCGCCCCGTACGTCGTCAAGGACGACGGGCTCGCCGCCGGGAAGGGCGTCGTCGTCACCGACGACCTCGCCGCCGCCCGCGAGCACGCCCTCGCCTGCGACCGGGTCGTCATCGAGGAGTACCTCGACGGCCCCGAGGTCTCCCTCTTCGCCGTCACCGACGGCGAGACCGTCGTCCCGCTCACCCCCGCCCAGGACTTCAAGCGCGCCCTCGACGGCGACGCGGGCCCCAACACCGGCGGCATGGGCGCCTACTCGCCGCTGCCCTGGGCCGACCCCAAGCTCGTCGACGACGTCCTGAACACCGTCCTCCAGCCGACGGTCGACGAACTGCGCCGCCGCGGCACGCCCTTCGCCGGACTGCTGTACGCGGGCCTCGCGATCACCTCGCGCGGCGTCCGCGTCATCGAGTTCAACGCCCGGTTCGGCGACCCCGAGACCCAGGTCGTCCTGGCCCGGCTGCGGACCCCTCTCGCGGGGCTGCTGCTCCACGCCGCCAAGGGCACCCTCGCCGACGCGCCGCCGCTGCGCTGGCACGAGGACGCCGCCGTCACCGTGGTCGTGGCCTCCCACAACTACCCGGGCACGCCCCGTACGGGCGACCCGATCGACGGCCTCGCGGACGTCGCCGACCAGGACGAGCCGCACGCGTACGTGCTGCACGCCGGGACCCGACGCGAGGGCGACGCCGTCGTCAGCGCCGGCGGCCGGGTGCTGTCCGTCACGGCGACCGGGAAGGATCTGCGCGAGGCGCGCGAGCGGGCCTACGCGGCCGTCGGCCGGATCCGGCTGGACGGCTCCCACCACCGTACGGACATCGCCCTCACGGCAGCCGAGGCGCGCTAGCCGTCGCGACCGCGGTGCCGGTGCAGGGACTGCCGGGGAGCGGGGCGGGAGGGGGTACGTGCCCCTTCCGCCCCGTTCTCGTGCGGCCGTCTCGTGTGCCCGCCCCGTTCTCGTGGGTCCGCCGTGTGTGCCCGGCTCGTACACCCGTTCGTACGTCTGCCTCGCTCCCTGCTTCGTACGTCCGGCCGGTCCCGGCGGATGACCTGCGTATTCACGTCATCTCCACGGGGAACTCACACTCTCCGCCCATTCGTCATCACCTTTGACCAAAGCCATTCCATCGGGTGACGCTCGGCCATCCGGATGACGGCCGCGACCGCCCCAACTATGGTGCGGCGGAGGCGTTCCGGCACTTGGCCCACCGGCATTGCGATGTCGGTGGCGGGTGCCACAGTGGGTGGAGTGCACCACCCACACCGTCGCGGGGCAGAGGGGGTGAGGACCGGTCGTGTCCATTACCGGGATCAGTGAGTCGACGTCGATCGGCGCGCGGGCCGCGCGCTCACGGGCGCTGGCGGTGCTGCGGATCCGCGGCAGAGCCGTCGCCGTCGCGATCCTGCCCGCGGCCGTGGCCGTGGTGCTCGTCGCGGGCGGGAACACCGGCCATATGAGCGGTTCGGGCTGGGACACCGCCCGGATGGTCGCCGTGGTCGCCGCCGTCGTCGTGGGGGTGCTGGCGCTCGGTGTCGCGGCGGTGATCGCCCGCGCCAGGCCCGCCCTCAGCCCCACCGTGGAACTCTCCGAGCGCGCCGCCCCCGACCTCTACCGACTGGTCCGGGAGCTGGCCGACCGGCTGGACGTGCCCGCGCCCTCCGCGCTCGCGCTGACCCCCGACTGCGACAGCTGGCTGGAGGACCGTACGCATCCGGCGCACGGACCGTTCCGGGCGATCCGGCCGGGCACCCCGGGCCCACCGGAATCCCCCGGCGCGCCCGGGCAGCGGCGGACGGCCGACGCGCCCGTGCTGGTCATCGGGTCCCCGTTCCTGTGGTGGATGCGGGTGGCCGAGCTGCGGGCCCTGCTCGCGCCCGTGGTGGCGGGCACGGCCTCCGCGGCCCAGCCCGACATAGCCGGAGCGCGCCGCTTCGTCCGTGGTCTGGACGCCGCGGTCGCCCTCGCGGCCGGTCCCGCCGGGTCGGCCTGGGTGCCCGGGTCCGTCGGTCCTGCCGGGGCCGACGGGGCCGCCGGGGCCGTCACCGCCGCACCCCCGGGCGCCCGCGACCGCGCCCGCGGTGCCGGGCTGCTACGGCTCCTCGGTCTGCCCCGCCGGCTCGCCCTCGGGTTCGTCGCGTGGATCGCCCGGGTGCTGCTGCGCGCCTGCCGGACGCACGCCGCCGAGATGGAGCGCGGCGTCGCCGCCGCCGCGTCCGAGCGCGCCCAGACCGTCGACTACGGCCTGCGGATCGTCGCCCAGGAGCAGGTCGGGCTCGCCTACGCGGGCTGGGACCGGCTGCTCACCCGGGTCGCGCTGCCCGCCTGGCGGATGGGCCGCTGGCCCTCCCGGCTGGATGCCGGGGTGGTCTCCGCCCTCACCGAGCTGTCCCGCCGCGACCGGCTCGCCGAGGGCTTCGCCACCCGCCTCGGCGAGCGGCCCGCCTGCGATCTGCTGGAGGAGCCGGGCGCGATCGACGAGGCGGCGTCCCTCCTCGCCGCCCGCCTCTTCCACGGCGGCCCCGCCGAGGCCGGACCCGACTGGTCGCCCGTCGACTGGCGGCAGTATCCGGAGGAGGTCGTGGACCGGAAGTGGCGTACGGAGGCGGCCCGGCTCCACCGCGTCCTCGACGAGCTGAAGGCGGCACCCGCCGCCGGGGCGACCCTGGAGCGCGTCCTGACCCGGCTCACCGGTCCCGGTCCCGAGGCGGGGGACCGGCTCGCCGCCGGGATCGGCGCCGCCGTCGCCCGGGAGGAGGCCGACCGGGCCCGCTCGGGCGCCGCTGTGGAGGGGTCCGGGCCCGGTGCCGTCGAGGCGCCCCACGGCTGGGGCGCCGACCCGCTGCCCCTCTTTCCCCTCCAGCCGCCGCGCACCGGCCGGGAACTGCTCGCCGACCACGTCACCGCCATGGTCTGCTGCGCCGCCGTCGACACCGCCGGGGCCCGCCCGGGGCTCGACTGGCTCGACGGCCCGGCCCTGCTGTTCCGCGGTGAACGCTGCGCGGATCTGGGCTCCCGGGTCCTCACCCTCACCGAGGACGGCGACCCCGGGCCCCTGCGCGCCTGGCTCGCCACCACCGGCATCCGTACCGAGAAGCCGGTACGTCTCGTCTGACGCGCGGGCCGCTCCGGCTCCGGGCCCCCACCCGGAGCGGTCGCGCGGAGCTACCCGCGACGACCCCCGCAAAACCGGCCGCCCACCGCTCGACCGGGGCCATTCTCACGACGAAGGGTGACAGTCCGAGCGCGTAATGTGATGTGCTGGGGCCTGGTTCGGCGGACCCGCCCCGCCCCGGGGAGGAGCGGCGTACGGCCGCGACCGCGCGCGAGCACGAGAGTGCGTACGAGGGCGTTACGAGGGCGTACGAGAAGGGGCGCGACGGTATGCGGGACACGGGGCCCAAGGACGGCGGCGGAACCCGGGGCGTCGGGACCACGGACGGCAACGGCACCTCGGACGTCGGCCGGATCAAGGGCTTCGTCTCCAACGGCCCGGTCGCCCCCGGCGAGAGCCTCGACTTCCACATCACCGTCGACCCGCCCCGGCCGTTCCTCGTCGACGTCTACCGCATCGGCCATTACGCGGGCCGCGGCGCGGTCAAGGTCGCCACCAGCCCCCGGCTCCCCGGCCTCGTCCAGCCGCCGCCGCTCGCCGCGGGCCGTACCGTCTCCTGTCACCACTGGTGGCTCTCCTGGCGGCTGAGGGTCCCGTCGTCCTGGGCCCCCGGCGCCCATGTCGCCGTCCTGACCACGGTCGACGGCCATCGCACCCATATCCCCTTCACGGTCCGCGACGACCGCCCCGCCGATCTGCTGCTGGTCATCCCCGACCTCACCTGGCAGGCGTACAACCTCTACCCGGGCGACGGCTCCGACGGCCGGACCGGCGCGAGCCTCCACCACGCCCGGGACGGGGACGGCCGGCTGCTGGGCGAGGAGCACGCGGCGACCACCGTCTCCTTCGACCGTCCGTACGCGGGCTCCGGCCTCCCGCCGCTCGCCGGCCACGCCTACGACACCATCCGCTGGGCCGAGCGGTACGGCTACGACCTCGCCTACGCAGACGGCCGCGATCTGCACGCGGGCCGGGTCGACCCGACCCGTTACCGGGGCCTGGTCTTCCCCGGCCGCGACGAGTACTGGTCCGTCCCCATGCGCCGGGCCGCCGAGGCCGCGCGCGACCGCGGGACGTCCCTCGTCTTCCTCTCCGCGGGCACCCTCTCCTGGCAGGCCGAGCTGGCGGCGTCCGCGTCCGGCGCCCCGGACCGCCTGCTGACCTGCCGCAGACGCCGCGGCCCCGGCCGGTCGGCGCTGTGGCGGGAAGCCGACCGGGCCGAGCAACTCCTGCTCGGGATCCAGTACGAGGGCCGGGTCCCCGAGCCGTACCCCCTGGTCGTACGGAACGCGGATCACTGGCTCTGGGAGGCCACCGGCGCCGCCGAGGGCGACGAACTGCCCGGCCTGGTCGCCGGGGAGGCCGACCGCTACTTCCCGCGGACGGCGCTCCCCGAGCATCTGCGGCGGATCCTGCTCGCGCACTCGCCGTACACCGACGCCGCCGGGGTCCGGCGCCATCAGGAGACGTCCCTGTACCGCGCGCCCTCCGGCGCCCTCGTCTTCGCCTCCGGCACCTTCGCCTGGCCCCCGGCGCTCGACCGGCCCGGCCGGGTCGACCCCCGGATCCAGCGCGCCACGGCCAACCTCCTCGACCGGATCTGCAAACGGGACTGAGCGGAAGGGGAATGAGTGGAACGGGACCGAGGAGAACAGGACCGAGCGGAACCGGACCGAGGAGAACGGGACCGAGCGGAACCGGACCGAGGAGAACGGGACCGAGCGGAAGGGGACCGAGCCCCTCGCGACCGCCGCGGACCGGCCGACTGAGAGAATCGGAATCACGCACGTCGGAAACCACGAGGAGCAGCCGTGTCCGGATTCGTCGAAAAGCCCGAAGCGCCGCAGGTGCCGGGGCTGGTCCACCTCCACACCGGCAAGGTGCGCGAGCTGTACCGGAACGGCGCGGGCGATCTCGTGATGGTCGCGTCCGACCGCATCTCGGCCTACGACTGGGTGCTCCCGACGGAGATCCCCGACAAGGGCCGGGTCCTGACCCGGCTGTCGCTCTGGTGGTTCGACCAGCTCGCCGACCTCGTCCCGCACCACGTACTGAGCACCGAACTCCCGCCGGGCGCCCCCGCCGACTGGGCGGGCCGCACCCTGGTCTGCAAGTCGCTGGAGATGATCCCGGTCGAGGCGGTGGCCCGCGGCTACCTCACCGGTTCCGGGCTCGCCGAGTACCGGGAGACCCGTACGGTCTGCGGCCTCGCGCTCCCCGATGGGCTCACGGACGGCTCCGAACTCCCCGCGCCGATCTTCACCCCGGCGACCAAGGCCGATGTCGGCGACCACGACGAGAACGTCTCGTACGAGGAGGTCGCCCGCCGGGTCGGCGCCGAGACGGCCGCGCTGCTGCGGCAGACGACGCTCGCGGTCTACGGCCGGGCCCGGGGCATCGCGCGGGAGCGGGGCATCGTCCTGGCCGACACCAAGTTCGAGTTCGGCCGGGACGCCGACGGCGGTCTGGTGCTGGCGGACGAGGTCCTCACGCCCGACTCCTCCCGCTTCTGGCCCGCCGACCGCTGGGCCCCGGGCCGCGCCCAGCCGTCCTTCGACAAGCAGTACGTACGGGACTGGCTGACGTCCTCCGAATCCGGCTGGGACCGGGTGGGCGAGCTGCCCCCGCCGCCGCTGCCGGAGCGGGTCGTCGAGGCGACCCGGGCGAAGTACGTGGAGGCGTACGAGATCCTGACCGGCACGTCCTGGTCCTGAGCCCGGGAACCCGGGACGCGGGAACCCGAGGGCCCGGGATCCGGGAACGGCAAAGGCCCCGATCTTTCGATCGGGGCCTTTCCACCGAGCGGACGACCAGGTTCGAACTGGCGACCTCAACCTTGGCAAGGTTGCGCTCTACCAACTGAGCTACGTCCGCGTCGCGCCTTCGCGCGCTGCCAACTATACCCAACCGCGTTCCCGGGCGATCCGGGCCGCCGCGTGCCGGTTCTCGGCACCGAGCTTCGAGACCGCGGAGGAGAGATAGTTCCGTACGGTCCCCTGGCTCAGGGCGGCCCACCGGGCGATCTCCGCGATCGGCGCCCCGTCGGCCGCCAGCTCCAGCACCTCCGCCTCCCGGGCGGTCAGCGGTGAGTCCCCGGCGGAGATCGCGTCCGCGGCCAACTCCGGGTCGACGTACCGGTTCCCGGCGTGCACGGTACGGATGATCTCGGCGAGCCGCTGGGCGCTGACGGTCTTGGGCACAAAGCCGCGCACCCCCGCGGTGAGGGCGCGTTTGAGATGGCCGGGCAGCCCGTGACTGGTCACGATCATGGTCTTGCAGTCGGGGAGTTCGGCCCGGATGGATGTGGCGACACTCACACCGTCTGCGCCCGGCATCTGGAGGTCGAGCACGGCGACATCGGGCCGGTGGGTCCGGGCCATGGCGAGCGCCTCGGGCCCGGACGCGGCCTCGGCGACGACCTCCAGATCGTCCTCCAGGGAGAGGAGCGCGGCGAGCGCGCCCCGGATCAGATGCTCGTCGTCGGCGAGCAGCAGCCGGACGGTCACGCGGCACCCCCGGCCCGGAAGCGGAGCCGCAGCGCGCGCACGGCCGCAGGGACCCCAGACGACACCGCCGACGCCGACGGCCCCGATGCCCCCGACGAGCCGGACGCCCCATGACCGGCACCGTCTTCCCGTACGCCCTCTTGTACGACCCCGGCCGTACCGCCCTCGTGTACGACTCCGGCCGCACCGCCCTCCGCCGCGACCTCGGCCGTACCGCCCCCGGGCCCGGCGGCCCCCGCCCCCGACCCGTCCAGGGGAACGCTCGCCGTGACCCGGAACCTGGCCCCCCGCACCCGGTCGGCCTCCAGCGTGCCGCCCACGGCGGTCAGCCGCTCCCGCAGCCCCGCGAGGCCCGAACCGCCGCCGCCCGGCCGGAACGACGAGGCGTCGGCGCGGTCGTTCTCCACCACCAGCACCACCGAAGCGTCCACCAGACCGACGGAGATCGTGCAGCGCCGCGCGTCCCCGTGCCGCAGGATGTTCGTCACCGCCTCCCGCACCACCCACGCCAGCGCCGACCTGGTCCCGCCCGGCAGCCGCTCCGGTATGTCCCCGGCGACGACCGTGCAGACGATGCCCGCCGCGCCGAGTACGGACCGCGCCCCCTCCAGCTCGACCCCGAGATCCGCCTCCCGGTAGCCCCGGACGACCTCACGGACCTCCCGCTGCGAGTCCCGGGCGATCCGCTGCACCTCCGTCATCTGGTCGACGGCCTCCGGCCGGCCGCGCCGGGCCAGCTCCACCGCCAGCTCGGACTTGAGCGCGATGACCGCCAGATTCCGTCCCATCACGTCATGGAGATCGCGGCCGAACCGCAGCCGCTCCTCCGCGACCGCCAGCCGGGCCTGGGCGTCCCGGGCGTCCCGTACCTCCCACATGATCTTCAGCAGCCAGACCGAGGCGATCGCCGTGAAGGCCAGCCAGCCGGTCAGAAAACCGGCCGCGATCGTGATCGGAACCAGCTCGCCGAGGGAGTAGCCGTCGACCGCCAGCACCGCCACGACCGTGACCAGCGCCCCGGCCTGGACGAGAACCGTCGTCCTGGCCGGTACGAGCAGGCTGTGGGCGGTCAGGAACGGCAGCAGCCCCCCGGCGATCAGATAGGCCACCCCTTCGTCGAGCTGGTCGACGGAGCCGGCCACCGCCAGGCCGACCCCGAGGGCGGTGTTCATGGTGGCGAGCGCGGCGCCCGCGGCCAGCAGCCGCCGGGGGACCTTGCCCCGCCCCAGATAGGAGTCCATCGCGTACCGCAGCAGCCGGGCGCCGACGAGCGCCGAGACCATCCCCGTCACCAGCCCGAACCCGGCGACCACCGGGGCGTTCTCCCGCACGGGCCGGGTGACGATCATCAGCACGAACAGCAGCGCCGTGATCCAGTAGACCGTGTACACGGTGCCCCGGGTGTAGATATCGGCCTTGGCGAGCCCACTGCGCCCCGTCCAGCCCTTGACTCGCACAACACCCTCCCGAGATATGAAACCGCTGGTCAGCGACGCGGCTCCCACCGGAACCACCGGTTCACAGCAAACACCGAGAGCCCGATCCACACCAAAGCGGTCACGGCGGCGCCCAGCAGCTCCTTGCTGTCGGAGACTCCTACCCAACCGTCGCGGATCAGGGTCATCACCCCGGTCATCGGCAGCAGTTCGGCGACCGAGGCGACCCTGTCCGGCATCAGTTCCAGCGGCACGAAGAGACCGGAGCCCAGGGCGGAGATCAGATAGACCGGCATGGTGGTGAGCTGCGCGCTCTCCACGGTACGGGTCACGGCCGACACCACGAGGGAGAGCGCGACCAGCAGGACGACGCCCAGCGCCACCCCGGCGAAGAGCAGATCGGGCCGCTTCGGCGCGCCGACGTCGAGCAGCGCTATGGACGCCGCCACCAGCAGCACGACCTGGGCGAGCGCCAGACCGACGGCGGGCAGCGCCGTCCCGGCCAGGATCTCCCGGTCGGAGATCTCGCCCGTACGCAGCCGCTTGAGGACCAGCTCCTCGCGCCGCGCCACATAGGCGGAGACCAGGTTCACATGGATCACCAGCAGCAGGATGAAGCCGGTTCCGCCGATGACGGCCGCCTCGGCGATGGACATCCGCACCTTGTCGAGGTCCAGCTCCTTCAGCGACGACTGCATCGCCAGCACCATCAGCAGCGGGAGTGCCAGCGCCACGAAGAGCGCGGCCCGGTTCCGCAGCAGCAGGGTCAGTTCGGCCCGGCCGAGGGCGGCCAGCCGCCCCGCCGCCGTCGTGCCCCGGACCTCCGTCGCCGTGCTCTTCGTCAGCTCCGTCGTCGCCATGTCACACACCCGCCATTTCCGTCTGAGCGATCTCGAGAAACGCCTCTTCGAGGGAGGCGGCGCGGGCGTCGAGCCCTTCCAGCCGGTGCCCGGACTCCCGGGCCCACCTCAGCAACTCCTCCAGGGACTCCTGGAGCTCATGGGTACGGATCTCCACCCGCCTGCCGTCGGCCGCGGCCCGCAGGGAGAGCGGCAGTACGGCCGGGGCCACGCCCGGCGGCAGCAGGAAACGGATCCGCGCCGGACGGGACGCCGTCACATCGGCGGGCGTACCGGAGGTCACGATCACGCCCTTGTGCATGATCGCCAGCCGGTCGGCCAGCGCCTCCGCCTCCTCCAGATAGTGGGTGGTGAGCAGTACCGTCGTGCCGGTGTCCCGCAGGGCCCGCACCAGGTCCCAGGTGTCGCGCCGCCCCTCGGCGTCCAGGCCCGTGGTCGGCTCGTCGAGGAAGAGGACCTCGGGCCGGCCGATCAGCGCCAGCGCCAGATCGAGCCGCCGCCGCTCACCGCCGGAGAGCTGCTTGACCCGGACCTTGGCCCGCGCCCCCAGACCGACCAGGTCCAGCGCCTCGGCGACCGGCCGGGCCCCGCTGGTGCAGCCCGCCCACATCCGGGCGGTCTCGGCGACCGTCAGATCGGAGGGGAAGCCGCCTTCCTGGAGCATCACCCCGATCCGGGGCCGGACGGCGGAGCGCTCGCGGTACGGGTCGTGGCCGAGGACGCGTACGGATCCCGCCGTGGGGGCGGTCAGCCCTTCGAGCACCTCGACGCTCGACGTCTTTCCCGCGCCGTTCGTCCCGAGCAGGGCGAAGATCTCGCCGCGCGCCACCGAGAAGGAGATCCCGCGGACGGCCTCGTAGCCACCGGAATAGCTGCGCCGGAGGTCCTTCGCCGCGATCACGTGCTGGTCTGTGGTCATGCCTCAAGATTTCCGCGCCCCGGGGCCCGCGGGCAGTGCGGGCTGTCATGGGCCTCGATGACATTTGTCATCGCCCGCCGCCATCGCCCGCCGCCATCGCCCGCCGCCATCGCCCGGTGTCATCGCCCGGTGTCATCGCCCGGTGTCATCGCCCGGGAACGATCAGGAGGGACGACGGCAGGAATGACAAAGGCCCCGATCTTTCGATCGGGGCCTTTCACTGAGCGGACGACCAGGTTCGAACTGGCGACCTCAACCTTGGCAAGGTTGCGCTCTACCAACTGAGCTACGTCCGCATGCTCCAGCTCGGCTTTCACCGGCGGCGCGAACACCACTGTACCTGATCCACCGGAGTGGTCGATGCCAGCGATGAGAGCGGGTGACAGGGATTGCACACTGCGCCTTCCCCCTGGAAGGGGGATGTTCTACTACTGAACTACACCCGCACGCTGCTGAGGTGGGGCCTTTCGGCCTTGCCCTTCGGCGTGAGTCAGACTTTAGCCGACACCCCGGGGTGTCGCGCAACTCGGAACCCCACCCCTCCGGTTCACCAGTGGATCTTCCCCGGCGAAGCGCCCCGCGGGACGCGGGGAGGGTCCGGCCCTCGTGGGGCCCGCGCCCCGGAGACCGAGGAGCCGGAGACCGGTCACCGGGCGCCGGGTTCCCGCGGTGGGTGGAGCCGTGCGACCGGCCGCGGACGGCCCGCGCCCGGCCACGGGACGGCGGCCCGCCGCCCCGCGACCCCGCCCGGAGGGGCGAGACCCCGCGGGCGCGGCGACCCCGCGGGGCCCCGAATCCGAGGGCCCGGGCCGGTCAACTCGCCTTGCGGAAGGCCTCGTACACCGCCTTCGGAATCCGCCCGCGCGCCGGGACGTCCATCTTGTTGGACTGCGCCCAGGCGCGCACCGCGGCGGGCGCCGGCTCCAGCGCCGTGTGCTTGTACGTGGCCCGGGTGCGCCCGCCCATGGGCCGCCGCCCGGACTGCTTGCGGCCGGCCGCCAGGTACGGCGCCAGCGCCGAGCGCAGCTTCTTCGCGTTCGCGGTATTGAGGTCGATCTCGTACGACTTTCCGTCCAGACCGAACGTGACCGTTTCCGCCGCTTCTCCCCCGTCGATGTCGTCGAAGAGTGCGACCACTACTCGCTGAGCCACGGATATCGGTCCTTTCCCGCGGTATCGCATCACGAGACGCTGCCCGGCCGGACGGCCGGGTAAACGGGCGAGCCGGTTGTCTTCACCGGCTCCGGATGGGGTGATACCGACTTTCCGGCAATGAGGGTTACGCATTCCTTTGTACAGCGGTCGACGGCCCATTGTGAAGCCCGTGCAATTGTCCGCGCGTTTCGCGGAGCACTTCCCGGCGGACTTCCCGGCGGACTTCCGCCGTCCTTCCACCGTCCTTCCGTCGCCCTTCTGCTGTCCTTCAGCCGTTCTCGCGCCGGACTTCCGGGTGGTGTCCGGTATGCCGCCACGCGTGTTCTGTATGTGCTCTCCGGCCCCCATGCGGGGCACACCGGATATCTACGCGAGTAGATTTTCTGGCCGGGTACGCTGTGACGACCGCCTTCGCACCACATCACCCCGGGAGTGCCCGTGGCACGCGTCGTAGTCGACGTCATGCTCAAGCCCGAGATCCTCGACCCGCAGGGCCAGGCGGTGCAGCGCGCACTGCCCCGCCTCGGATTCGACGGCATCGCGGACGTACGTCAGGGAAAGCGTTTCGAGCTGGAGGTCGAGGGACCGGTCGACGACGACGCCCTCGCCCGTATCCATGAGATGGCCGAGACGTTTCTCGCCAACACCGTCATCGAGGATTTCGTTGTAAAGGTAGACGAGTCGTGACAACTCGTATCGGAGTCGTCACGTTCCCGGGCACGCTCGACGACCGGGACAGTCTGCGGGCGGTACGCCTCGCGGGTGCCGAACCCGTGTCGCTCTGGCACCGTGACAAAGATCTCCACCAGGTGGACGCCGTGGTCCTCGCCGGTGGCTTCTCGTACGGCGACTATCTGCGCGCCGGGGCCATTTCCCGCTTCTCGCCGGTGATGGAGACGATCATCGAGCAGGCCAGGGCCGGCATGCCGGTTCTCGGTATCTGCAATGGCTTCCAGATCCTCACCGAGTCCCATCTGCTGCCCGGCGCCATGCTCCGGAACAATCATCTCCACTTCATCTGCCGCGATCAGCGGCTGCGGGTGGAGAACGCCGGCACGTCCTGGACCGCCGATTACGAGGCGGGCCAGGAGATCTCCGTACCGCTGAAGAACATCGACGGCCGTTACGTCGCCGACGAGCGGGTCCTCGACGAGCTGGAGGCGGAGGGCCGGGTCGCCTTCCGCTATCTGGACACCAACCCCAACGGGTCGCTCCGCGACATCGCCGGGATCACCAACGCCGAGGGCAACGTCGTCGGTCTGATGCCGCACCCGGAGCACGCCGTGGAGCCGCTGATCGGCACCGGCCGCACCGACGGCCTCCCCTTCTTCACGTCGGTCATCAAGAAGCTGGTCGCGGCATGAGCGCGGGCGCACCTGTGAGCACAGAGGGAACAGCAGCATGAGCCTGGACACGGTCAAGCACGCCACGGGTACCCCCGAAGCCGAACAGCCGTGGGCCGAACTCGGTCTCAAGGAGGACGAGTACGCCCGGATCCGCGAGATCCTCGACCGCCGCCCGACCGGCGCCGAACTGGCCATGTACTCGGTCATGTGGTCCGAGCACTGCTCGTACAAGTCGAGCAAGGTGCATCTGCGGCAGTTCGGTGAGAAGGCCCCCGAGAGCGACGCCCTGCTCGTCGGTATCGGCGAGAACGCGGGCGTCGTCGACGTCGGCCAGGGCTACGCGGTCACCTTCAAGGTCGAGTCGCACAACCACCCCTCCTACATCGAGCCCTACCAGGGCGCGGCCACCGGCGTCGGCGGCATCGTCCGCGACATCCTCGCCATGGGCGCCCGCCCGGTCGCCGTGGTCGACCCGCTGCGCTTCGGCGCCGCCGACCACCCCGACACCCGCCGCGTCCTGCCGGGCGTGGTCGCGGGCGTCGGCGGCTACGGCAACTGCCTGGGGCTGCCCAATATCGGCGGCGAGGTCGTCTTCGACTCCTGCTACCAGGGCAACCCGCTGGTCAACGCGGGCTGTATCGGGGTGATGCGGCACGAGGACATCCATCTCGCCAAGGCGTCGGGCCCCGGCAACAAGGTGATCCTGTACGGCGCCAGGACCGGCGGCGACGGTATCGGCGGGGTCTCCGTGCTGGCCTCGGAGACCTTCGAGAGCACCGGCCCGGCCAAGCGGCCCGCCGTCCAGGTCGGCGACCCCTTCCAGGAGAAGCTGCTCATCGAGTGCACCCTGGAGATCTTCGCGGAGAAGCTGGTCGCGGGGATCCAGGACCTCGGCGGCGCCGGACTCTCCTGCGCCACGAGCGAGCTGGCCAGCGCCGGCTCCGGCGGGATGCGGATCGATCTCGACACCGTGCCGCTGCGCGACGCGACCCTCTCGCCCGAGGAGATCCTCATGAGCGAGTCGCAGGAGCGGATGTGCGCCATCGTCGAGCCCGGCAAGGTCGACCGCTTCCTGGAGATCTGCGAGAAGTGGGACGTCATCGCGACCGTCATCGGTGAGGTCACCGAGGGCGAGCGGCTGGAGATCTTCTGGCACGGCGAGCAGATCGTCGACGTACCGCCGCGTACCGTCGCCCACGAGGGCCCGGTGTACGAGCGCCCCTACGCCCGCCCCGAGTGGCAGGACGCCCTCCAGGCCGACGACGCGGGCAAGCTGCCCCGTCCGAAGGACGCGGCGGAGCTGCGGGAGCAGGTGCTGCGTCTGGTGTCATCGCCCAACCAGGCGTCGAAGGCGTGGATCACCGACCAGTACGACCGGTTCGTGCAGGGCAATACGGTGCTCGCCCAGCCCGAGGACGCGGGCATGATCCGGATCGACGCGGAGACCAACCTCGGTGTGGCGATGGCGACCGACGGCAACGGCCGGTACGCCAAGCTCGACCCGTACGCGGGCGCCCAGCTGGCGCTCGCGGAGGCGTACCGCAATGTCGCCGCCTCCGGTGCCCGGCCCCTGGCGGTCTCCGACTGCCTGAACTTCGGCTCGCCGGAGGACCCGGGTGTGATGTGGCAGTTCGCCGAGGCCACCCGTGGTCTCGCGGACGGTTGCCTGCAGTTGGGCACGCCGGTCACCGGCGGCAATGTGTCCCTCTACAACCAGACCGGTGAGACGGCGATCCACCCGACGCCGGTCGTGGCGGTCCTCGGTGTGATCGACGACGTCACCCGCCGTACCCCGATCGGCTTCGCCGAGGAGGGCCAGCTGCTCTACCTGCTCGGCGACACCCGGCAGGAGTTCGGCGGTTCGGCCTGGTCGCAGGTGGTCCACGACCACCTCGGCGGGCTGCCTCCGGCGGTCGACCTCGACCGTGAGCGGCTGCTGGGCGAGATCCTCATCTCCGCATCCCGCGACGGGATGATCGACGCCGCGCACGACCTCTCCGACGGCGGTCTGGTGCAGGCGGTCGTGGAGTCGTGTCTGCGCGGCGGCCACGGCGCCCGGCTGGTCGTCCCGGACGGGCTCGACGCCTTCACGCTGCTGTTCAGCGAGTCGGCCGGGCGCGCCGTCGTGGCCGTACCGAGGAGTGAGGAGCTGCGGTTCACCGATATGTGCGGTGCCCGCGGACTGCCCGCGACCCGGCTCGGTGTGGTCGACGGCGCCACGGTGGAGGTGCAGGGGGAGTTCTCGATCCCGCTGGCCGAGCTGCGTACGGCGCACGAGGAGACGATCCCGGCCCTGCTGGCCTGACGAACGCCCGGTTCAGTACGGCGCCGAGCCCCCGTCCGCGATCCCGCGGGCGGGGGCTCGGCGTATCCGTCCCCGGGCGTCCCCGGGCGTCCGTCCCCGCCCGCCGTCCCCGCCCGCCGGTCCCGGCTCCGGCCCCGGTTTCGAAATGTTGATTGCACGTAATTCCGTAACTACGTAGGATGGGTGTCATGGATCTGGAGCAGCGCGTCGCGGAGCTGGAGATCCGGCTGGCCGCACTGGAGGAACGGGAAGAACGGCGGTCGGCCGTACCGTCCCCGGCGGCCGGACCGGACGAAGGCCGCGAAGAGGGTGACGGCGACAGCTTCTGGGCCCTCAACGCCTTCAAGGAGCAGCTCGCGGTCCTCGGTGCCGAGGACGGCGGGGTGCTCTACACGGGGGACGTCCGGCTGCCCACCGGCGAGCGGTACGAATGGCAGTTCGGCGCGCTCACCGCCGATCTGCTGGACCGGGACTGGACGACGGTGTCCGACGCCCTGGCCGCCCTCGGCCATCCGGTACGGCTCCGGCTGCTGCGGGAGATCCTCGGCGGCCGGCGCACCGCCGCCGAGCTGGCCGAACTCGACGACCTCGGCACCTCGGGCCAGATCTACCACCATCTCCGCCAGCTCACCGCTTCGGGCTGGCTGCACACCGCGGGCCGCGGACGGTACGCCGTCCCGCCCGCCAGGACCGTGCCACTGCTGGTCGCCTTCCTGGCCGCCCAGCCCTGACCGTCCGTCGCCCGACGGACCCGTACGCCACCGGGGGAGCCCATGCCCGCACCATCGACACCTTCCGCGGCCCGCCGCCGCCGCGACCTCAAGCACCGGCTGCTGTCCGAGACCGCCGGGGTCTTCTGGTGGCTCTTCGGCGTCATGGTCCTCTGGGACCTGTTCCTGTCGCGGCCCGGCGGCTGGATCACGGCCGTCGCCCCCGGCGTCGTCGCCGCCGCCCTCGAACTGGTCCGGGCCCGGCTCTACCGCGCCGAGCACCGCGCCGCCGAGCCGCCCCCGCCCGTCGAGGTCGGGGTGCCCGTCACGGGCCGCTGGGTGGCCCACAACAGCCCCGTCGACAAGATCCCGAGCCACGGCACCCATCTGTACGGGCAGACGTACGCCATCGACATCGTCGCCGAACCGGTCCCGGGCGGGAACCCCGGCTTCAGCTGGCTCTGGCCCCTGGTCCGCCGCAGCTCGGCCTATCCCGCCTACGGGATGCCGCTGCTGGCGACCGCCGACGCCACCGTCGTCCGGGCCCGGGACGGCCAGCGCGACCATCTCAGCCGCAGCTCGCTGCCGATGGTGATCTATCTGATGGTGCTGGAGGGCCTCGCCCGGTCCCTGGTCAGCCCCTGGCGCGTGGTCGGCAACCATGTGGTGCTCGACCTCGGTGACGGCACCTACGCGCTGTACGCCCACGTCATGCGCGGCTCCTTGACCGTGCAGGAGGGCGACAGGGTCGTCGCCGGGCAGCCCATCGCCCGCTGCGGCAACTCCGGCAACTCCACCGAACCCCATGTCCACTTCCAGCTCATGGACCGGGCCGACCCCGAGCTGGCACGCCCTGTCCCGTTCCGCTGGCGGGGGATGGAGCTGCCCGCCAACGGCGAGGCGTTCACCGCCCCGGAGCCCGGCGCCGACACCCCCGAGACCGACACCCCCGAGACCGCCGCGTCCGTCGCGGACACCGCCATCACAGACACCTCTGTCAGAGGCACCCTCTAACCTCGACCCCATGCCCCCGGCCAAGAAGCGCGCACGCCGCTACGACTCCGCCAAGCTCCGGCGGGCCGTCCTCACGCAGTACGGCTCCGTTCGCGCGGCCGTCGCCGACCTCACGCCCGAGCAGCTCGCCCTGCCCACCCGGCTCGGCGGCGACCGGACCGTCGGCGACCTCGTGGCCTGGCTCCACGGCGCGGCCCGGGACATCGTGGCCGTCACCGCCGCGCCCGAACCGGCGCCCGGTGAGGACGTCCTCGTCCTGGAGCGGTGGCCCGCCGCCCGCGCCCGCACCGGGCCCGGCGGCGAGGACACCCGGCCGCTCCCGGAGACGTACGACGGGTTCGCCGACGACATCGCCACGGCCGTCACCACCACCCCCGACACCCGGCGGGTCCGCACCGGCGCCGGGCCCATGCGCTTCCCGGACTACCTGGTCACCCGGGCCGTCGAGCTGACCGTCCTCGCCGACGACCTCGACGAAGCCCTCGCGCCGGCCGGGATCAACGTCCCCCGCGACCGCGACGCCCTGGCCGCCACCACCCGCCTCCTCGCCGACGCCCTCGCGACCGCGGCGCCCGGCGGCTCGGTGGAGGTCCGGATCCCGCCGTACGCCGTCGTCCAGTGCGTCGAAGGCCCCCGGCACACCCGGGGCACCCCGCCCAATGTCGTCGAGACCGATCCGCCGACCTGGATCCGGCTGGCCACCGGACGGCTCGGCTGGGCCGACGCGCTGGACTCCGCCCGGCTCTCCGCGAGCGGCGAACGGGCCGATCTCTCCGCCGTCCTGCCGGTTCTGCCCGTCCTGCCCGCCCCGGGCTGATTCCGCCCGGTCCGCCCCCGGCGGTACGGCCCCGGCCCCCGCGGTACGGCCCGGGTCCCGCCCCGGCGGCCCCGGTCCCGGCCGGAACCGAAAGCCGCCCCCTCCCGTCCCAGGGCCATGCGAAGGCTGCCGCGTACCCTCATATCCGCTCTGACCCTGCTCGCGCTGCTCACCGCCGCCGGATGCGGCGACGACGACGGCTCGGGCAGGAACCCCGGCGAGACGAACGGCGCCGCCCCCGGCGACCGGGTCTCCGCCGAACCCTCGCCCCGGCCCCTCGCCGGCACCGCGTGGAAGGTGACGGACGTCACCCCGGGCGGTCTGCCGAAGGGCGCCGAGCGGGCCGCCCACTTCACCCTCGGCAAGGACGGCCTCCTCCAGGGCAACCTGGGCTGCAACGGCTTCTCGGCCAAGGCGAAGGCCGTCGGCGACACGATCACCCTGGAGCCCGTCATCAGCACCAAGAAGCTCTGCCCCGGGGCGAGGAGCGACCTGGAGGACCGGGTGAAGAAGGTGCTGGAGGGCACCGTGACGTACACGGTCGACGGCCACGACCTCACCCTCGGCGGGCCGAAGGGCACATCCCTGCGGGCCACCGCGCACTGACCCAGGAGCGACCCGGGACCGGTCCCGGACCGGTCCGGACCCCCTCCGCCGAGGGTCCGCGGCCGGTCCACCGGACCGCTCCGGAATGTGACGAGGTTCTCCCCAATTCGGACCAGTGGTCGATCTCGCCTACACTCGGTGCCGTGCCACGTGGTGACGGTCGACTCAATCACGATCTGCTCCCCGGCGAGAAGGGCCCCCAGGACGCTTGTGGCGTCTTCGGGGTCTGGGCCCCGGGAGAAGAGGTCGCAAAGCTCACTTACTTCGGGCTCTACGCCCTCCAGCATCGAGGCCAGGAATCCGCGGGAATCGCGGTCAGCAACGGCTCACAGATCCTCGTCTTCAAGGACATGGGACTGGTCTCCCAGGTCTTCGACGAAACATCCCTGGGCTCCCTCAAGGGCCATATCGCCGTCGGGCACGCCCGGTACTCGACGACCGGCGCCTCCGTCTGGGAGAACGCCCAGCCCACCTTCCGCGCGACGGCCAACGGCTCCATCGCCCTCGGCCACAACGGCAATCTGGTCAATACGGCCGAACTGGCCCGGCTCGTCGCCGAGCTGCCCCGCCAGGACGGCCGCGCCACCCAGGTCGCGGCGACCAACGACACCGACCTGGTGACCGCCCTCCTCGCCGGACAGATCGACGACGACGGCAAGCCGCTGGCGATCGAGCAGGCCGCCGCCCGGATCCTGCCGCAGGTGATGGGCGCCTTCTCCCTCGTCTTCATGGACGAGTCCACCCTCTACGCGGCCCGTGACCCGCAGGGCATCCGGCCCCTGGTCCTCGGCCGCCTCGACCGGGGCTGGGTCGTCGCCAGCGAGTCCGCCGCCCTCGACATCTGCGGCGCCAGCTATGTCCGGGAGATCGAGCCCGGCGAGCTGATCGCCATCGACGAGAACGGCATCCGTACCTCCCGATTCGCAGATGCGAAGCCCAAGGGCTGTGTCTTCGAATATGTCTATCTGGCCCGCCCCGATACCGACATCGCCGGACGGAACGTCTATCTCTCCCGGGTCGAGATGGGCCGGAAACTGGCCGCCGAGGCACCCGCCGAAGCCGATCTCGTCATAGCGACCCCGGAGTCCGGCACCCCGGCCGCCATCGGATACGCCGAGGCCAGCGGGATCCCCTACGGCTCCGGGCTCGTCAAGAACGCCTATGTCGGCCGGACCTTCATCCAGCCGTCCCAGACCATCCGCCAGCTCGGCATCCGCCTCAAGCTCAATCCGCTGCGCGAGGTCATCCGGGGCAAGCGCCTGGTCGTCGTCGACGACTCCATCGTCCGCGGCAACACCCAGCGCGCCCTGGTCAAGATGCTCCGCGAGGCGGGCGCCGCCGAGATCCATGTCCGGATCTCGTCGCCCCCGGTGAAGTGGCCCTGCTTCTTCGGCATCGACTTCGCGACCCGCGCCGAGCTGATCGCCAACGGGATGACCATCGAGGAGATCGGTACGTCGATGGGCGCCGACTCGCTCGCGTACATCTCCATCGACGGCATGATCGAGGCCACCACGATCGCCAAGCCCAACCTCTGCCGGGCCTGCTTCGACGGGGAGTACCCGATGGAGCTGCCCGACCCCGAGCTGCTGGGCAAGCAGCTCCTCGAATCCGAGCTGGCGGGCGGCTCCGACGCCGCCGACGCGCTGCGGCGGCCGTGACCGACGCGCCGCCGCGCGTACCGCCGACGCCGTCGGCCGCCGCGCCGGTGATCCCACCGGTGCCGGTGCCGCCGCCGGTGCCGAACGTGACGCCGGTGACCGCCGTGCCGTCCACTGACGACCAGAAAGCCCCCTGTCATGACCACTGAGTCCCCTGCGACCACCGGGTCCCCCGAGCCCGCCGGTGCCAGCTACGCGGCCGCGGGCGTCGACATCGAGGCGGGCGACCGCGCCGTCGAGCTGATGAAGGAGTGGGTCCGCAAGACCCGCCGCCCCGAGGTCCTCGGCGGCATCGGCGGCTTCGCCGGGCTCTTCGACGTCTCCGCCATCAAGCGGTACGAGCGCCCCCTGCTGGCCTCCGCCACCGACGGCGTCGGCACCAAGGTCGACCTCGCCCGCCGGCTGGGCGTCTACGACACCATCGGCCACGACCTGGTCGGCATGGTCGTCGACGACATCGTGGTCTGCGGCGCCGAGCCGCTCTTCATGACCGACTACATCTGTGTCGGCAAGGTGCACCCCGAGCGGGTCGCCGCGATCGTCAAGGGCATCGCCGAGGGATGTGTCCTCGCGGGCTGCGCCCTGGTCGGCGGCGAGACCGCCGAGCACCCCGGGCTGCTGGGCGAGGACGAGTTCGACGTCGCCGGCGCCGGAACGGGCGTCGTGGAGGCCGACCGGCTGCTGGGCGCGGATCGTATCCGTACGGGTGACGCGGTGATCGCGATGGCCTCCTCCGGCCTTCACTCCAACGGGTACTCGCTCGTCCGGCACGTGCTCTTCGACCGGGCCGGCATGGCGCTGGAGCAGCAGATCGAGGAGTTCGGCCGGACGCTCGGCGAGGAGCTGCTGGAGCCCACCCGGATCTACTCCCTCGACTGTCTGGCGCTGACCAGGACCGCCGAGGTGCACGCCTTCAGCCACATCACCGGCGGCGGGCTCGCCAACAACCTGGCCCGGGTCGTCCCGGACGGGCTGCACGCCGTCGTCGACCGCTCGACCTGGACCCCCGGCCCCGTCTTCGACCTGGTCGGCCGGGCCGGACAGGTGGAGCGCGAGGAGCTGGAGAAGACCCTCAACATGGGCGTCGGCATGATCGCCGTGGTGCCGCAGGAGTCGGCGGACGTCGCCCTGACCGTACTCGCCGACCGGGGCGTGGACGCCTGGGTCGCCGGTGAGATCACCGACCGCGGCGAGCACACCACGGGCGCGGCGCTCGTCGGCGACTACGCGGTCTGACGGACGGGACGGACGGCGGAGCGCGGCGGCACCGCGGTGCGAAGGACCGTGCTTCCGCCGGCTCGGACCAGGCCTGGGGGCGCGTACGGCTTCCCGTACGCCCCCGGGGCCCGGCGAGACCGGAGCCGTAACACCGCACCTCCGGCCGGACACGCCGGCCCGAACACCGGCCCCGGCCCCGACCCCGACAGCACGGAACCCGGTCCCAGGGCTCAAGCCCTTGGACCGGGTCGGTGGTCAGTACAGCGTCAAGCGCCGCGGCGATGCTGTGACGCGGGACCGGACTCGTCGTCCTCGTCCTCGTCGTCGTTGTACATCTCCGCGTACTGTGCGTACGGGTCGTCTTCTTCGTCCTCGTCCTCGAACGGCTCCGCGTTCGGCGGCTGGCTTGAAGAAGATGCGCCCAGCTCGTTGGCCAGTCGTGACAGGTCGGTGCCGCCGCTGTTGTACTTCAGCTGGCGGGCGACCTTTGTCTGCTTGGCCTTGGCCCGGCCGCGCCCCATGGCTCGACCCCCTCGGTGACGGGGCTCGACGGCCCCAGAGTCTTGACACGCGTTCATGTGTCGGAACGGACTCTCCGCGGAGAGACCGGTCCGTAGGGCTTCAACGGTACCTGCTTCCGCGGCCATACGGTACGCCGCCCGCATGACGCGCCACGTCACAGGACCCGCGAGGAGCCCCGTCCTCGCTGGTCATCTGCGATATTAACCTCTTCTTGGCGGTCGGCCCGTCCGTCCGGGGTGAGTCTCGTCATCCCGGGCGCCTCCCGGACGGCGGACCGCGCCGGGCGTCCGGCGGTCAGCCGCGTCCGGCGGGACGTGCTTCGGCCATCCTGCGCTCGGCGATCCGGTCGGCCGCCACCGCCGGGGGAACACCCTCGGAATTCGCATGTGCGAAGATCTCCAGGGTGGTGTCGTAGATCCGGGCCGCCTTCGCCTTGCACCGGTCGAAGTCGAAACCGTGCAGCTCGTCGGCGACCTGGATGACCCCGCCCGCGTTCACCACGTAGTCCGGCGCGTAGAGGATCCCCCGGTCGGCGAGGTCCTTCTCCACCCCGGGGTGGGCGAGCTGGTTGTTGGCCGCGCCGCAGACGACGGTGGCGGTGAGCACCGGCACGGAGTCGTCGTCGAGCGCGCCGCCGAGCGCGCACGGCGCGTAGACGTCGAGGCCCTCGGTCCTGATCAGCGCCGCCGTGTCGGGGACCGCCGTCACCGAGGGGTGCCGGTCGATCACCCGGCGCACCGACTCCGCCCTGACATCCGTGACGACGACCCGGGCGCCCTCGTCCACGAGGTGTTTCACCAGGTGATGGCCGACCTTGCCGACCCCCGCGATCCCGACCGTACGGCCGGCGAGGCCGGGGTCGCCCCACTGGTGCGCGGCGCTGGCCCGCATGCCCTGGTAGACCCCGTAGGCGGTGAGCACCGACGAGTCGCCCGCGCCGCCGTTCTCGGGGGAGCGGCCGGTGGCCCAGCGGGTGGCGCGGGCGACGACGTCCATGTCGGCGACGTACGTCCCCACGTCGCAGGCGGTGACGTAGCGGCCGCCGAGGGAGTCCACGAACCGGCCGTAGGCCAGCAGCAGCTCCTCCGACTTCAGCGTCTCGGGATCCCCGATGATCACGGCCTTGCCGCCGCCGTGGCCGAGCCCGGCCATGGCGTTCTTGTACGACATCCCGCGCGCCAGGTTCAGCGCGTCGGCGAGGGCCGCCTCCTCGGAGGCGTACGGGTGGAAGCGGGTACCGCCGAGGGCCGGGCCCAGGGCGGTGGAGTGGAGGGCGATCACGGCCTTCAGGCCGGAGGCACGGTCCTGGCAGAGGACCACCTGCTCGTGTCCGCCCTGGTCCGATCGGAACAAGGTGTGGAGCACGGAGGCGGAGACGCCGGTCATGTCGGTCACGGTGGTGACTCCCAGTAGACGAAGCGGCGGGCGGGTTTCCCGGGGTGGGGGAAGCCCCCAGACGGGACGAGCGTAAGTCCTACGCGCGCGTAGATCCGCCGCCGTGCCCAGGATCACCCGCCGGAGGGGTGCGGACGGGCGCCGGCGTGGAAGTATTCCCGGTATGCCTGCGGTGTCCTCGGTGATCGTCCCCTACGCGGCCTATCTGCGGGTGTACGAGCCCCTGGCGGCCTTCCCCGAGCCGGAACGGTCCCACTGGGCGCGCTACGCGGCCCGTGGGGAGCCTCCCACGGCCCAGGACGAACTCCGCCGCTCCCTCGTCGACTTGACGCCCGTACCGCCCGTACCGGTGCCGGTGCACGAGAGCGGGGACGCGTTCGTCACCGAGCTGGACGGGGTGACGCTGGTCTGCCCCTGGCGGACCCGGCTGCGCGGCTGGCTGGCGCTGGCCGAGGCCCCCGACCGGTTCCCGGCGGCGCTGCTCGACGCGGCCGTGCCGCCGGTGGTCCGGGCCCAGGCCGCGGCGGACTGGGCGCGCTGGCAGGAGCGGAACCCGGACGCGCGCCCCTGGATCCGTACCGCGGTCTGGCAGGTGCCGGTCCGCTGGTTCACGCTCTTCGACGACGAGGAGCGGCGGTACGACCCCGGCGACGGCGCGGCGGACGGCGGCGGCACGGATCTCGGAGGCACTGATGTCGGCGACACGGGCGGCGGTCCCGGCGATCCCGGCGTCGACCGCGGCGCCGGCGGCAAGGCCGCCCCGACCCTGACCTACCGCACCCCGATGGTCCAGGCCCGTCGGCGGACCGCCCGCGCGCTGCGGACGCTGCGGGACTCCCAGGACGCGGGCAACCTCACGGCGGGCCTGGTGGACGTGGGGAAGTGGCTGGAGGAGTTCCACCCGCGGTCCCTGGTCGAACTCGACTACGGCGGGCTGACCCACGCGCTCACCCCGGCGGCGCTCGCGGAGGACCACTCGGCGGCGGACCTGGCGGCCGGGATCGCCGCCCTGAAGGCCGGCGACGACGCGGGCGCGCAGACCGCCTACGGCCGCCTGGCCGACCGCTGGGGAGCGGTGAGGGGCCTTCAGTTCGCGAATTGATCCGGGCATCGTGGATGATCAGTGGATCATCAAGGGTCCTAGGTCCCGATCCGGGCCTTTGCCTCAAGCGTGATGGACGGCACTAACAGGGCCCTTGCGCCCAACGCCTACCCTCGTGTCAAAATAGGACAAGGAGTCCGGGGAGGGTTCCTTCCGTCCAAGTAAGGGCGGAACGCTCGGCATTGTGCTCTATGGGGGGTCTGATGACTCCTGATCGCTCTGTGACTGGTTGTCACCGTGGGGTAACTGTCCGCTATGGCATGGTCCATCGGCGTTCCGCCGCTGATGAACACCTCGGAGGGCAATTCCAACGGTTTGGCCGTGGCGGCTGGACAGATGGTGTAGTTGTAGTGCCGAGGACAAGCCGTTCGTCCTATAACCGACTCAACCCGCATCCGCCATTTCGGGCAACGCGGGTCAAGGTGCAGAATTTAGAGGAAAGAACCGAGAAGGTTCGGTTCTCCCGAGGAGGCCGCTCATGACCGCTCGCACCCCTGATGCCGAGCCGCTGTTGACCCCGGCTGAGGTCGCCACGATGTTCCGCGTGGACCCGAAGACGGTCACCCGCTGGGCGAAGGCAGGCAAGCTCACGTCCATCCGCACGCTCGGTGGACATCGCCGGTACCGCGAGGCAGAGGTACGCGCCCTGCTTGCGGGCATTCCGCAGCAGCGCAGCGAGGCGTAAGTCTCGCCCCGGCGGGGCCGGCCGCAAGGCCGTGACCTCTCCGGATCCGGGCGTTTCCGGGACCCCAGCCCGGTGTGCCCACCCCTGTTCCACTTGACGGACGCTCCGCCCCAACGGGTCGTCGGTCGTCGATCGCGCTGGACTCCTACGGGTCCAGCGCGATTTTTCTTTGGGCGGGCTCTGGGCGGGCGGGGAGGTTATCGGGGGAGTGCAATTGCACATATTAAATTGGTTGGTTGTAAGCAGTGCCTAAAAACCTGCTCGGGCAAAACCTATACGGTGACACCCGTCACATGGTGCAACCCTTGCCAACGTCGAGCGTGTCATCTTCCCGCCCCGCCGTCACGACCCCGAGGTCCCCTTCCCCCGGGACGAAGGTCCCGGGCGTCACGGGCTCCGGTGAGCGTCCCGGTGCGCCTCCTTTGCGAGTTGGCCCCCGCACTCGCCGTACGGGCGCGACGGAGGGCTTCCGGGGGCGCGGGGGACTGCGCGAGAAACCGTCCCGCGGCCCGCGGACGGGACTCGGGGGTCATGCGTGCGGCGCGGCACCGTAGGGCCGGGGGTGAGAGGGGTACACGTACGAGGGGCCCGCACCACAAGGTGCGGGCCCCTCGACGAGCAAGAAAAGCGGTCCTGACGGGATTTGAACCCGCGGCCTCCACCTTGACAGGGTGGCGAGCACTCCAAACTGCTCCACAGGACCAGATTCGCGGCCCGATTCCTGCGCTGGGCTGCGAGAAGGACAATACCGCAGCACCGCCGCTCCGGTCGAACTCGCTGTGCGTGACGGCACCGTCACGCGCGTGCGCGGCCCCGGGCGGCCGCGGAGGGGTCAGCGCGCGCCGCCCCCGTACGCCGCCGCAGCGGCGTCCACCGCCTTCACGATCCGCTTGTCCGACACCGGATACGCCGTGCCCAGCGCGTGCGCGAAGTAGCTCACCCGCAGTTCCTCGATCATCCAGCGGATCGCGGTGACGTCCCGCGGCACGGGCCGCCCCGCCGGCAGCTGTTCCAGCAGCCAGGCGTACTCGTCCCGCATGTCGTGAACCTTCTCCATGCGCGCGGTGTCGCGCTGGACCGCCGACGGCATCTGCGTCAGCCGCCGGTCCGCGGCGATGAGATAGCGCATCAGGTCCGGCAGCCGGCCCGTCCCGGTGAGGGTGACGAACCCCGCGGGCATCAGGGCGTCCAACTGGGCTCGGACGTCCGCGACGTTCGCGAGGAGCGCCGGGCTGGCGGTGGCCTTGAGCCGTCGCTCGCACGCCTGCCAGGCGGCCAGCACCTGCTGGACCTGCCCCACGGTGCGGACCGTGACGTCGACGAGGTCGGCGCGGACGGCGTCGTACAGCTTGCGGTAGGACTCCTCGTCCCACGCGGGCCCGCCGTGGTCGGCGATCAGCTTGTCGGCAGCCGCGGTCGCACAGTCCTCGAAGAGGGCCTGGTTGGAGCCGTGGGGGTTGCCGGAGAGCGCCAGCTTCTGCTGGTTGGAGAGCTTGTCGGAGGCGAACTTGGCGGGGTTCACCGGGATGTTGCGCAGGATCAGCCTGCGGGTGCCCTTCCACATCGCGGCGCGCTGCTCGGCCTCGGTGTCGAAGAGGCGTACGGAGACGGTGCCGGCGCCGGCCCCGTCGTCGACCAGCGCCGGGTACGCCTTCACGGGCTGACCGGCCCGCCGGGTCTCGAAGACCTTCGTCAGGGTGCCGATGGTCCAGTCCGTGAGCCCCCGGCGCTCGATGGACTCGCCCGAGGGCCCCGCGGCCACCGCGGCGGCCTCCGAGAGGGCCTGACGGGCCTTGGGGCGCAGTTGGAGGCGCAGGGACTCCAGGTCCTTCGCCTCGGCCAGCCTGCGGCGCCGCTCGTCGACGATCCGGAATGTGATCTTGAGATGGTCGGGGACCCGCGCGAGATCGAAGTCGGCGACGTCGACGGGCACCCCGACCAGCTGCTTCAGCTCCCGCGCCAGGGTGGCCACGAGCGGTTCCTGGAGGGGTACGGCCCGCGCCAGGAACTTCCGCGCGTAGTCCGGCGCGGGGACGTAGTGGCGGCGTACGGGCTTGGGGAGGGAGCGGATCAGCTCGGTGACGACCTCCTCGCGCAGGCCCGGGATCTGCCAGTCGAAGCCCTCGTCGGTGACCTGGTTGAGCACCTGGACCGGAATGTGGACGGTGACGCCGTCCGCGTCCGCGCCGGGCTCGAACTGGTACGTGACCCGGAACTTCAGCCGCCCCTGCCGCCAGGAGTCCGGATAGTCGTCCTTGGTGACCGCGCCGGCCTTCTCGTTGATGAGCATCTCGCGCTCGAAGTCGAGCAGCTCGGGCTCGTCGTGGCGCTTCTGCTTCCACCAGGAGTCGAAGTGCGCGCCGGAGACGACGTGCGCGGGGACCCGCTGGTCGTAGAAGTCGAAGAGGGTCTCGTCGTCGACGAGGATGTCCCGGCGGCGGGCCCGGTGCTCCAGCTCCTCGACCTCGGTCAGCAGCTTGCGGTTGTCGGCGAAGAACTTGTGGTGGGTCCGCCAGTCGCCCTCCACCAGGGCGTTGCGAAGGAAAAGATCCCGGGACGTCTCGGGGTCGATCCGGCCGTAGTTGACCTTCCGCTGGGCGACGATCGGCACGCCGTAGAGCGTGACCTTCTCGTACGCCATCACCGCCGCCTGGTCCTTCTCCCAGTGGGGTTCCGAGTAGGTCCGCTTGACCAGGTGCTGGGCGAGCGGCTCGACCCACTCGGGTTCGACCTTCGCGTTGACCCGGGCCCACAGCCTGGAGGTCTCCACCAGCTCGGCGGACATCACGAGCCGGGGCGGCTTCTTGAAGAGCGCCGAGCCGGGGAAGACGGCGAACTTGGCGCCGCGCGCGCCCAGGTACTCGTTCTTGGCGTCCGTGTCCTTCAGGCCGATATGCGACAGCAGACCGGCGAGCAGCGATACATGGACACCGGACTCGGGCCCGTCGTCCTCGTTGACGTGGATGCCCATCGACTTGGCGACCGACCGGAGCTGGGCGTAGATGTCCTGCCATTCGCGGATCCGCAGGAAGTTCAGATACTCCTGCTTGCACATCCGCCGGAAGCTGGAGGAGCCCCGCTCCTTCTGCTGTTCGCGGACGTAACGCCAGAGGTTGAGGAAGGCGAGGAAGTCGGAGGACTCGTCCTTGAAGCGGGCGTGCTGCTGATCGGCCTGGGTCTGCTTGTCGGCGGGCCGTTCGCGCGGGTCCTGGATGGAGAGCGCGGCGGCGATCACCATCACCTCGCGGACGCAGCCGTTCTTCTCCGCTTCGAGGACCATCCGGGCCAGCCGGGGGTCGACGGGGAGCTGCGACAGTTTCCGGCCGAGCGGTGTGAGCCGCTGCCTCTCTTTCCCACTGGGGGCCTTCTGCGCCGCGTCGAACGCGCCCAGTTCCTGGAGGAGCTGGACGCCGTCGCGGATGTTGCGGTGGTCCGGCGGGTCGATGAACGGGAACTTCTCGATGTCGCCGAGCCCGGCGGCCGTCATCTGGAGGATGACCGACGCCAGGTTCGTACGGAGGATCTCGGCGTCCGTGAACTCGGGTCTGGCCTCGAAGTCGTCCTCCGAGTACAGCCGGATGCAGATACCGTCCGACGTCCGGCCGCAGCGGCCCTTGCGCTGGTTGGCGCTGGCCTGGCTGACCGGCTCGATCGGCAGCCGCTGGACCTTGGTGCGATGGCTGTAGCGGGAGATCCTGGCGGTGCCGGGGTCGATCACGAACTTGATGCCGGGGACGGTCAGCGACGTCTCCGCGACATTCGTCGCCAGAACGATCCTGCGGCCGGTGTGCGGCTGGAAGACCCGGTGCTGCTCGGCGTGCGACAGCCGGGCGTACAGCGGCAGCACCTCGGTGAAGCGCAGCTGTTTCTTGTTGAGCGCGTCCGCGGTGTCGCGGATCTCGCGCTCCCCGGAGAGGAAGACGAGGATGTCGCCCTTCCCCTCGCCCGTCAGCTCGTCGACGGCGTCGCAGATCGCGGTGATCTGGTCCCGGTCGCTGTCGGTGGAGTCCTCTTCGAGGAGCGGGCGGTAGCGCACCTCGACCGGGTACGTACGACCGCTGACCTCGATGATCGGCGCTTCGCCGAAGTGCCGGGAGAAGCGCTCGGGGTCGATCGTCGCCGAGGTGATGACCACCTTCAGATCCGGCCGCTTCGGCAGCAGCCGGGCCAGATAGCCGAGGAGGAAGTCGATGTTCAGGGACCGCTCGTGCGCCTCGTCGATGATGATCGTGTCGTAGGCGCGCAGCTCGCGGTCGGTCTGGATCTCGGCCAGCAGGATGCCGTCCGTCATCAGCTTCACGAAGGTCGCGTCCTGGTTCACCTGGTCGGTGAAGCGGACCTTCCAGCCGACGGCCTCGCCGAGCGGGGACTTCAGCTCGTCCGCGACGCGCTCGGCGACCGTACGGGCCGCGAGCCGGCGGGGCTGGGTGTGCCCGATCATGCCCCGGACGCCCCGGCCCAGCTCCAGACAGATCTTCGGGATCTGGGTGGTCTTCCCGGAGCCGGTCTCACCGGCGACGATCACGACCTGGTGGTCCCGTATCGCCTCCAGGATGACGTCCTTCTTCCGGCTGACGGGCAGCTGTTCCGGATAGGTGACCTCCGGGACCCGGCCGGCGCGCGCGGTGGTCCGCGCCGCGGCCTTCTCCGCCTCGGCGGCGATCTCGTCCAGCACGGCCTGCCGCGCCTCGGGCTTACGGATGCGGCGAGCGCCTTCGAGACGGCGGCCCAGCCGGTGGGCGTCCCGCAGGGACGATCCGGCCAGCAACGTCTGAAGGTCGGCGAAGGAAGTAGACATACGGTCTCCAGCATCGCACCCCCGGGAAACGGAGGGCGACCGCATTTCACCCCGCGGCTTTGGTGCAGTATGGAGCGATCATTCGCCTCCGTCCCGCCGCGACCCGGCGGGACCGGACGTTCCGAGGGGGATCCGCCGCCGTGCCGCAGCCGCCGAGGACACGCCCTCGCCGTGACCGGGCCGGGTCCCGACGGCTCTCGCGTACGGCTTCGCCCATGGTTTCCGGTACGGCTCCGGGGGCGTCCGGATCCGTCGCCGGGGTCGCCCTCGCGCTCCTCGTCGCCGTGCTGCTCGCGCTCTGCCCCGAAACCGCGGCCGGGAGCGGCGGCGGCGGGCCCGAGGCGGGGGAGCGGACCGTGGCGACCGCGCCCGTGGACTCCCCGGGGTGCGGGAACGGCACCGGTGGCGGGGAGCGGGACGCGCAGCCCGCCACACCGCCGCGCGGGGCGCCCGCGCACGAGCCGCCGCCCGTGTCGTACGACCCCCACTGCGCGGTGCCCCAGCCCACCCGGGCGGCCCGCACGGGCGGATACGTGGTGGCGGGACGCCCGCCGCCGCTCGGACCCCCCTCGCCGGAGGAACTGTCGATCCTGCGGATCTAGCCGGGGAAGGCATGCCCTCGTCCGGGGCTTTCGTCACTGATAGCCCCTGATGGCCCTGATCGTCCCTTCCCTCGTTCTCGTTTCGTCCAGGAGCGTTCACCCATGTCGTCCCCCAGCCCCTCCCCCCGGTCGGCCACCGCCCGGCGCAAGCCCCTGCTGATCGGCGCCGGGGTGGCCACCGCCGCGCTGCTGCTCGGCCTCGCCTCGTACACCGCCACCCGCCCCGACGACGCCCCCACCACCGTGAAGTCCGGCGGATCCGCCACCCCCGGCGCCCAGCAGACGGGCGGCGCCGGTGCCGTCGTCGAGGAGAAGACCGGCGCCTATCCCGAACTGGAGAAGCTCGCCCGCCGCGACGCCGGGGACAAGCTGGCCGTCGGCCGCGCCGACGCGCCCGTCGTGATGATCGAGTACGCCGACTTCCAGTGCGGCTACTGCGGCAAGTTCGCCCGCGACACCGAGCCCGAGCTGATCGAGGAGTACGTCGAGAAGGGCGATCTGCGGATCGAATGGCGCAACTTCCCGATCTTCGGCGAGCCCTCCGAGAACGCCGCCCGCGGCGCCTGGGCGGCGGGACAGCAGGGCAAGTTCTGGGAGTTCCACGCCGCCGCCTACGCCAAGGGCGCGAAGGAGAAGGGCTTCTCCGCCGACCGGGTGAAGATGCTCGCCGAAGAGGCCGGGGTGCCCGACCTCGACCGGTTCGCCCGGGACATGGACGGCGACGAGGCCAGGAAGGCCGTGAAGCGCGACCAGGACGAGGCCTACGCCCTCGGTGCCACCTCCACCCCGTCCTTCCTGGTCAACGGCCGCCCGATCGCGGGCGCCCAGCCCAAGGAGACCTTCACCGATGCCGTGGAGGAAGCGCTCGCCGCGGCGGGCGGCTCCGGCGCGAAGAAGTCCTGACCATGACCGAGATCGGCTATCTGGCCGCCTTCCTCGGCGGCCTCCTCGCCCTGATCAGCCCGTGCAGCGCCCTGCTGCTCCCGGCCTTCTTCGCCTACTCCCTCGATTCGACCGGCCGGTTGCTGGCCCGTACCGGCGTCTTCTACGCGGGCCTCGCCACCACCCTCGTCCCGCTCGGCGTCGCCGGTTCGTACGCCAGCCGCTTCTTCTACGGCAACCGCGATCTGCTGGTCTCCGTCGGCGGCTGGCTGATCATCGCCCTGGGGGCGGCCCAGATCCTCGGTCTCGGCTTCGCCTCCCGCAGGCTCGCGGCGGTCTCCGGCCGGATCCGCCCCACCACCGCCGCGCCCGTCTACGCCCTCGGCCTGGTCTACGGCTTCGCCGGGTTCTGCGCCGGGCCGATCCTCGGCAGTGTGCTGACGGTCGCGGCGTTCAGCGGCAGCCCCGTCTACGGCGGGCTGCTGCTCGCGGTCTACGCCCTCGGGATGGCCGTGCCGCTGTTCTTCCTGGCACTGCTCTGGGACCGCTTCGACCTGGGCTCGCGGCGCTGGCTGCGCGGCCGGGGGCTGACCGTCGGCCGGTTCCGGCTGCACACGACGTCCCTGCTGTCCGGGGCGTTCTTCATCGTCCTCGGTGTGCTGTTCCTCGTCTTCGACGGCGCGACGACCCTGCCGGGTCTCGTCTCCGTCGACCGCTCCTTCGCCGCCGAGCAGTGGGCGGGCGAGGTGGGTGCCGCCGTACCGGACTGGGCGCTGCTGGTGGGCGTCGTGGCCGTGGCCGGTGCCATGCTCGCGGTCCGGGCCCGGCGCCGTAAGGACGCCGAGGACGCCGCGGCGGGGAAGGGCATCGCGGGGGAGGAAGCCGGGTAACGCCGAAGGCCCCGTCCGCGCGGACGGGGCCTTCGATCGAAGTGGCTGGGGCCGGGATCGAACCGGCGACCTATCGCTTTTCAGGCGATCGCTCGTACCAACTGAGCTACCCAGCCGAACAACTGTGCGCTTCAGAGATTCGCACGAGCTGTAGCGGTCCTGACGGGATTTGAACCCGCGGCCTCCACCTTGACAGGGTGGCGAGCACTCCAAACTGCTCCACAGGACCAGGTGATGCTTACTGCGCGAGGGTTCATTCTCGCACAGGTGTTGCGTGCCCCCAACGGGATTCGAACCCGTGCTACCGCCTTGAAAGGGCGGCGTCCTGGGCCACTAGACGATGAGGGCTAAGGGCCCGCCTGGGCGCTTCGCAGCGCGTCGGGGACGTGAGAAGCATATGGGATGGCGGGAGGTATCGCCAAAACGGTTTACGGGGCCGGGGAACGAGGACCTCCGGAAGGCTTCGGGAAGGGGTCGGGCGACGGTTTCGCGCCGGGCCGGTTCTCCTCCGGCAGATGCCTGCCGACCTCGGCCGTCGTCAGCCCCAGACCGCCCAGGGTGATCTCGTCCCAGGCCTGCAGCCGTTTGGTCGAACGGTCCAGGTAGAGCACCGAGGCCCGGACCTTCTCCGGCTTGTCGTTCTGCACCGCCCGCAGCCCCCCGCCGCCGGTCGAGCCCTCCACCTTCAGCCGGGTGCCCAGCTTCATCACCTCCACCTGCCGCCGGTGCAGATGCCCGGCGAGTACGAGCGGGACCGTGCCGTCGGTCTCCCGGGCGGCGTCCGGGTTGTGCGCCACCGCGAGATCCACCGGGGTGCCCGCGCGGGCCTGGTCCCGGATCGCCGACGCCAGCCGGATGCCCGCCAGCCGCTCGGCCGCCGCGCCGCCCCGGACCGCCGAGCGGTCCGGGGTGAACTGCGGATCCCCCGTCCCCGCGATCCGCAGCCCGCCGACCGTCACCGCCCGGCCCTCGTCCAGGACCGTCACATTCCGCATCCGGGCCAGATAGGACTGGGTGATCCGGGAGTCGTGGTTGCCCCGCACCCACACATAGGGCGCGCCCAGGTCCTCGATCGGGTCGAGATAGGCGTTCTCGGCGCCGGTGCCGTGGTCCATCGTGTCGCCGGAGTCGACGATCACATCGATCCGGTACTGCTCCACGAGCGACGCGATGATGTGCCAGGCGGCCGGGTTGAGATGGAGGTCCGAGACGTGCAGGACCCGGATGCTGCCGGGGTCGGGGCGGTAGGCGGGCAGCGTCGACGTGGCGTCGTACAGCTTGGTGACATTGGTGACGAGCCGGGCCAGTTCCTGCTGGTAGACGTCGAATTCGGTGACGATCGAGCGGGCGTTGCCGACCAGGGACGGCGCGCTGGTGAGCAGTCCGGAGAAGCGGGGTTCGAGAACGGACTTCGGATTCCAGGTGGCGAGCGCCACCACCGACGACGAGGCCAGCAGGGCGAGGGCGAGCCCCCCGGCGGCCAGGGCCCGGCGCGGGCGGCGGTAGACCGCGAGCCCGAGAGCCGTGGCGCCGGCGATGACCGCCGTCACCGACCGCAGGGCCAGCTCGGTCGTGCCGTCGACGACGTCGGACGCGACCTCGTCGCCGAGGCCCGAGAGCCGTTCCGGATGCTCGACCAGGGCCGTCGAACGGGCCGGGTCGAGCTGTTCGACGTCGACGTCGAGCCGGAGCGGCGCGGTGTGCGAGTCGAGGTCCAGCGCGCCGAGCGGCGAGACGTTGATCCGGGTACCGCCGGACAGATCGGGGCGGAGCGTCATGCTCGTCTCCATCGGCCCGACCCGGGTATGGACGCTCCCCACGGCCAGCAGCCCCAGCCAGGCCCCCAGCAGCGCGACGACCACCAGCCCGCCGGCCCGCGCCCAGGGGCCCGGCGCGGCCCCCAGGCCGGGGATCTCGCGCGACCGGGCCGTACGTGGGTGTTCGGCGCGGGACCCGGCCGTACGCGGGTGTTCCGCGCGGGAACCGGCCGTACGGAATCGGGGCGTACGGAATCGGGCAGCGCGGAAGCGGGCCGTGCGGGATGCGGCGGTACGGAGTCCGGCCGCCGCGCGCCCGGCCAGGGCGCGGAGCCGGTGGTGCCGGGAGGGTTCCGACGGGCCTGTCATTGGGCCCGTATGCCCGGCCCTCCCGCCCGGTATGCGGAAGTCCGGAGGCGGCCGGACGGGCGCCCGGTCGCGCTTTCGCCCGTGTACGTGACAATGGCCGGGTGTTGGAGATGACGCGCGAGGAGTTCGAGGAACTGGTCGCCGAGGCGCTGGACCGTATCCCGCCCGAGCTGACGCGGCTGATGGACAACGTCGCGGTGTTCGTCGAGGACGAACCGTCCCCCGACGATCCCGAACTGCTCGGGCTGTACGAGGGCACGCCGCTGACCGACCGGGGCGAGTGGTACGCGGGGGTGCTGCCGGACCGGATCACGATCTACCGGGGGCCGACGCTGCGGATGTGCGCCAGTCGCGAGGAGGTCGTCGAGGAGACCGAGATCACGGTGGTGCACGAGATCGCCCACCACTTCGGTATCGACGACGACCGGCTGCACGCGCTGGGCTACGGATGAGCCCTCCCGGGCACCCGCCGTCCGGAGGGGAGTCAGGACCGGGAGCGTTCCCGGGGCCTGTCCCCATCGATCCGGACGTTGATCTGCGGGTGCCCGCCCAGCGCGCCGAGACCGCCGGCGCGCATCTGCTCCTCGTCCTCGCCGCCGTCGCGGCGGGCGGGGCATCGGGGGCGCTCGCCCGTTACGCGGTGGTACGGGCCCGGCCCGCCGACGACCTCCTGGCGACGCTCGCGGTCAACGTCCTGGGCTCGTTCCTGATCGGGGCGCTGATGGTCCTGGTCGCCGAGGGCGGCCGGAGCCCGCACCCGCTGGTCAGGCCGTTCGCCGGGACCGGGGTGCTCGGCGGGTTCACCACCTTCTCCGCGTACGCGCTCGACTTCCGCGACGCCCTGGCGCGCGGCGAGGCGGCGGCGGCCTTCGGATACGCGGCCGGGACGGTCGTCGGCTGTCTGGGCGCGGTCTGGGCGGCGGTCCTGCTGACCCGCCGGGCCGTCCCGGGCCGCACCGGTGCCGGGCCGGGTTCGGGGCCGGGGTCCGGTCCGTCGGGGTCAGCGTCTGGGGCCGGTGGTTCCGGTGGTTCGGGATGACCTGGCTGCTGGTGGCCGTCGGTGCCGCCGTGGGCGCGCCGCTGCGGTATCTGACCGACCGGGCGGTCCAGTCCCGGCACACCACGGCCTTCCCCTGGGGCACGTTCACCGTCAACGCCGCCGGGTGCCTCGTCCTCGGCGCCGTCGCGGGCGCCGCCGTCTCCACCGGGACGTACGCCCTGCTGGGGACGGGCCTGTGCGGCGCGCTCACCACGTACTCGACGTTCTCGTACGAGACCCTCCGGCTCGCCGAGACCGGACGGGGGCGGGTCGCGCTCGCCAATGTCGTGGGATCCGTGCTGGTGGGCACGGGCGCGCTGGTGCTGGGCTTCGAGCTGGCGGGGGCGGTACGCGGATAGCCACCGGCTCCTCCGGCGCCGTGGGGGCGCGCTGGGTGGCGTCCGGGGGGCGCGCGAGGCGCGGGAGCCGGGACCGGGGTCGTGTACTCGTCAGGGCGGGGGCGTGTCCCCGGCGGGCCGACGGGAGTTGGGCAGGGAGACCCGCGTACGGGAACGAGCCCCGCGCGCGGTGCGCACCCGCCTCCGCGCGCTGTCGAGCGCCGGGCGCGTAACGCGCGCCCCTGTTCCCGTCCTGCTCCGGAGGTGCCCCTGTGCGTCAGCTCTCCGTCCCCGGCCGTCTCGCCGCCGCCTTCGCCGTCTCTCTCGCCCTCGCCGCTTCGGCCGGGTGCATGAGCGTCGGCGACGACGAGCGGGCCGAGCCGGCCCCCAGCGGCTCGCCCGACCGGAGCGACACCGTCGCGGACCCGGACGGCGGCTACGAGCGCCCCGGCGGCCGGCACGCGGGCGGCGGACACCGGCACCCGGGAGCCGCCGGGTCCGACGGGAAGGCGGCGAAGGCCGGGACGGGCGGCAAGGCCGAGGCGTCGGCGAGCCCGAGCGCCTCCGCCGCCCGGCCCGGTGAGGAGCGGCCCGGCAAGGGCGTCGACCGGCCCCGGCCGCAGCCGCCGGGGGCGCCCGAGCCGACCGCGCGGCCCACCCCGTCCGACCCGCCGGTGGATCCCCCGGTCGACCCGCCGGTGGACCCGCCGGTCGACCCGCCGACGCAGCCCCCGGGGCCCCAGCCGACGGACCCGCCGTCCGCGTCGTCGGCGCCCGAGGTCCACGCGGGCGCGATGCGGCTCGCGGACGCGGCAGGGCGGGGGATGCGGGGCCGGCCCGAGGCGTCCCCGCAGCCGGGGCCCATCTGACGGATCCCGCCGGGCCCCCGGGCCGACCGGGGGCCCGGCGAGAGCCCCCGGACGCGTCGTCGCCGGTCGTCGGCGGTCCTCCCGGCCCGATCCCGAAGGTCCGCGCGAGTCACGTGCGGTGACCGCTCGGCGGCGTACGGCGACGGAGCGCCGGGGCGCGCGGGGGCGGCGCGTGTAACGGGGGTCACGCGGGAGCGGTTTGCCTCGGACGGGGGAGGGTGCGTATGGTGGTAGATCGTTTGATCCCATTGCCCGGCGCCAAAATGAGCGCGCCGTGTGGCGCGTACTCCCCAGCCGTGGCTGACCGCATCGAGGCGGTCGTTTGCGAAATCACGGAGTTCGGGCGCGTGCCGAGACTCCGGAAGGTTTCGCATTTCGCATGTCCACTTTTACTTCTGATCACGCCGTCGAGGCCGTAGAGCCCGTCGAGAACACCGAGACCGCTGTCGAGGCCACCGAGGCCACCGAGGCCACCGAAACCGCTGAGACGGTTGAGGCCGTCGCCGCTGTCGAGGTTCCCGAGGCCGACGCCGTCGCCGAGATCGACGCCGACGAGGACATCGACGACTCCGTCGCCCTCGACGAGGCCGATGCCGACACCGTCGCCCTCGACGAGGCCGACGACGACACCCCCGCCGAGCCCCAGATCACCTTCGGGGACCTCGGTCTCCCCGACGGTGTCGTCCGCAAGCTCGGCCAGAACGGTGTGACGGTCCCCTTCCCGATCCAGGCCGCGACCATCCCGGACGCCCTGGCCGGCAAGGACATCCTGGGCCGCGGCCGTACCGGCTCCGGCAAGACGCTCTCCTTCGGCCTTCCGCTGCTGGCCTCCCTCGCGGGCGGCCACACCGAGAAGAAGAAGCCCCGCGGTGTCATCCTCACCCCCACCCGTGAGCTGGCCATGCAGGTCGCGGACGCCCTCCAGCCGTACGGCGACGTCCTCGGCCTGAAGATGAAGGTCGTCTGCGGCGGTACGTCCATGGGCAACCAGATCTACGCGCTGGAGCGCGGCGTCGACGTCCTCGTCGCCACCCCCGGCCGGCTGCGGGACATCATCAACCGCGGCGCCTGCTCCCTCGAACAGGTCCGCGTCGCCGTCCTCGACGAGGCCGACCAGATGTCCGACCTGGGCTTCCTGCCCGAGGTCACCGAGCTGCTCGACCAGGTCCCGTCCGGCGGTCAGCGGATGCTCTTCTCCGCCACCATGGAGAACGAGATCACGACCCTGGTGAAGCGGTACCTCACCGACCCGGTCAGCCACGAGGTCGACAGCGCCCAGGGCAACGTCACCACCATGACCCACCACGTCCTGGTCGTGAAGCCGAAGGACAAGGCCCCGGTCACCGCCGCGATCGCCGCCCGCAAGGGCCGGACGATCATCTTCGTCCGCACCCAGCTCGGCGCCGACCGCGTCGCCGAGCAGCTGCGCGACGCCGGTGTGAAGTCCGACGCGCTGCACGGCGGTATGACGCAGGGCGCCCGGACCCGTACCCTCGCCGACTTCAAGGACGGGTACGTGAACGTGCTCGTCGCCACCGACGTGGCCGCCCGCGGTATCCACGTCGACGGCATCGACCTGGTCCTGAACGTGGACCCGGCCGGTGACCACAAGGACTACCTGCACCGCTCCGGCCGGACCGCCCGCGCGGGCCGCTCCGGTGTGGTCGTCTCCCTCTCCCTGCCCCACCAGCGCCGGCAGATCTTCCGGCTGATGGAGGACGCGGGCGTCGACGCCTCCCGCCACATCGTGGGCGGCGCCGGTGCCTTCGACCCCGAGGTCGCCGAGATCACCGGTGCCCGGTCCCTGACCGAGGTCCAGGCCGACTCCGCGAACAACGCCGCCAAGCAGGCCGAGCGCGAGGTCGGCGACCTGGCCCGGCAGCTGGAGCGGGTGCAGCGTCGCGCCGTCGAACTCCGTGACGAGGCCGACCGGCTGGTGGCCCGCGCCGCGCGCGAGCGGGGCGACGACCCGGACGCCGCGATCGCCGAGGTGACCGGCGCGGTCACCGCCGAGCTGGAGGCGGAGGCCGCTGCCGCCGCCGCCAAGCAGGAGCGCGAGGAGCGCCGTGCGCGCGAGGAGCGCGAGCGGTCCTTCGAGCGTGACCGCCGTGACGACCGCGGCAACTTCGAGCGCCGTGGTGGCGACCGCGGCGGGTTCCGCGGCGGCGACCGCGGTGACCGCCCCTCCGGTGGTGGCTTCCGCCGCGACGACCGTGGTGGCGACCGCCCGTTCAACCGTGACCGTCGTGACGACCGCGGCGGCGACCGCGGTGGTGACCGTGGCGGCTTCCGCCGCGACGACCGCGGTGACCGTCCCTCGGGTGGCGGCTTCCGCCGGGACGACCGTCCCAGCGGTGGTGGCTTCCGTGGTGGCGACCGCCCCTTCGGCGACCGTGACCGTGACCGTCGTGACGACCGCGGCGGCGACCGCGGTGGTGACCGTGGCGGCTTCCGCCGCGACGACCGCGGTGACCGCCCCACCGGTGGTGGCTTCCGCCGCGACGACCGCCCCTCCGGCGGCCACCGCGGCAGCGACCGCCCGTTCAACCGTGACCGTCGCGACGACCGCCCCTCCGGCGGCTTCCGCTCCGGCTCGTCGGACCGTCCGTACGGCCGCCGCGACGACCACCGCGGTGGCACCTCCGGCACCTCCGGCTCGTTCGGCCGCCGCGACGACAAGCCGCGCTGGAAGCGCAACGGCTGACATCGGGTCACCCGACCGACCCGACCAGGGCCCGCACCCCTTTCGAGGGGGGCGGGCCCTGTCCCGTACCAGGGCGTAAATGCTCTTTCGGCCACCCCGTCTCATTGCTAGCATTACGCCGCTTGAGGTGGGAGTTTCTGCTGTGAAGCGCCGATATCCGGTCGCTCCTCCCGCACTCGGGACCACTGACTGACGTATCGCGGAACCGCCGTATCGACCCCTGTCGTCGGGCGGGCCGCGAACCCCTGGGGAGGGCTTCTTTGCAGAATCGTTCCGGCCGTTTTCGTACAGCGCCCCGGCGCACTGTCGCCACCGCCGTCACCGTCGCCCTCGGCGCGGGACTCGTCACCGCCGTGGCACCCGCCGCCGCGACGGCCGCGCCGCAGCAGACCGGCGGCAGTTCGGCCGAGGCGGTCCTCCCGCCGCAGCCGCGCTATCTGCCCCGCGAGGTGGTGCTCGGCGAGGCCGGCCCGACCGGCTATCTCGCCCGCCAGGAGGGCCACGGCAAGGGCCGCAAGTGGATCGACTACGCCACCGGCGCGGTCCGGGACGTCCCCGAGGACCAGGACCGGCGCCGTGGGCACTCCGGCCTCCGGGACGACGAGACCCTCGCGCCCGACGGCACCGTCACGGTCACCGTCACCGACCTGGCGACGGGCCGGCACACGGTCTACCAGGTCCCTCAAGGAGCCCTGTACAGCGGCGCGCACACCGCCGACTCGATCGTCGTCCACCGGGTCGACTCCACCGGCACCGCCGTCTCGATGAGCATCCTGCGGCGCGCCGCCGACGGCACCACCGAGGAGCGCCCGGTCACCGGCCTCCCGGCGGTCAACGAGGCCGATGTCGACTCCTACGAGGCCGAGCAGACGGCGTACGCGGCCGTCGTCGGCGTCCGGGAGAGCGGCACGATCGTCAACTACGCCCTCGACTACCGCACCGCCCGGCTGACCAAGCTCCCCCCGAACACGTTCGGCGGCCTCTACCGGCTCGGTCAACACCACGTGATCACCAGCTTCGATCCGTGGCAGCGCCTGGTGACGACCTTTGATCTGCGCGACCCGAACGCCGTCCCGGTCACCACAAAGCTGCCCGAGCCGGTCGGCGCCGAGCGGCCCAACGGGGGGATCGCGGTCGTCGGGGACACGATCGTCCTCAGCCGCCAGCTGGACTCGTACGCCCGCGCCCATGTACCGGGTGCCCGGCTGTACGCGATCCCGATCGGCAGCACCACCGGAACCGGGCGCGAGCTGATCCGCTACGCGGCCGAGCATCTGATCCCCGCCCCCGACGGCAGTGTGCTGGTCGCGGCCGGGACGAGCGCCAAGGACTGGGCGATCCGCCGGATCACGGCGGGCCCGGACAGTACGGACGGCACGGGCGGTACCGGTGCCGTCGGGCTGACGACGGTCCACGCCGTGCCGCAGGTGAACACGCCGATCCAGGGCCTCGCCCTCGGCGGCGGCCGGCTGAGCTACTTCGCGCACTCCACCACCGATCTGCCCGCCCTCTACCAGCACGATCTGTCCGGCTCCGGTACCCCGGCGATCGGCGCGCAGGAGCTGGTCTACCGGAGCACCCAGGCGCTCCAGGGCGATGTGCACTCCCTCGGCGACGGCCGCAGCGCCTTCGCCACCTCCGCCGGGCTGCACGTCCCGAACGGCGACAAGAGCCTGGCGTGGGTCGACGTACCCCTGCCCGTACGGATCACCGAGACCACCGGCCGCTACTCGGTCCTGACGGGTGGCGACGGCCGCCAGTACATCGGCGACGTGCGGAAGCACTACGCCGACAATGTGGCGCTGAAGCGGGCGAGCACGGCCGCGTCGGTCTGGGGCACGACCCTCTGGACCCCCGGCAGGACGGCCGGGAACGTCGTCGCGTACGACCTCAAGACCCAGAAGTCCGCCGCCGAGCTGAAGCTGGGCTCCGGCTGCGTACCGAACGACCTCCAGGCCGTGGGCCGCTGGCTCTACTGGGCCTGCGGGACCACCAAGGCGGGCGTCGTCGACCGCACCACCGGCAAGAACATCTCCGTGGCCGCCGGCGGACGGGCCCGCCTCGGCGACGGCTTCGTGGTCCGCCAGGACGGTGACCAGCTCCGGCTCACCAACCTCCACACCGGGGGTACGACTCCGTTCGCGACCGTCCCCGCGAGCGGCAAGTGGACGGTCGACAAGTTCGGCGGCCAGGTCGCGTACACGGACGCCGACCAGGCGATCCGGATCAAGCCGGTGGACGTGCCGCGCTCCCCGGTCGCGGTGATCGAGTCCGAGACCGACTCCTCGGTGAACACGGCGCCCGGCGCCGAGGACCCGAAGTGGAACAGCCGCTGGCAGCTCAGCCGCCCGGCGACCACCTGGTCGATCACGATCAAGGACGCGGCGGGGAGCACCGTACGCACCCTCACACAGGCCGACGTCCGGCGCTCGGGCGCCCAGCTCGAAGTCGCCTGGGACGGCAAGGACGCGGCGGGCCGTACCGTACGCAACGGCTCGTACTGGTGGTGGCTGGCGGTCGACGGCAAGACCCACGGCAGCGGCAAGCTGACCGCGCACGGCGGCAAGGACGTCCCGCGCGACTTCAACGGCGACGGGCTGCCGGAGCTGGTGACCCGTACCGGCGGCGATCTCGTCTCCCACCAGAACCTGACGAAGGCCGCGGCGGGCGGCGCCGTCCAGAAGGTCTCCAAGGGCTGGAAGAACATCAACGCCGTCGTCCCCATGGGCGCCATGAACAGCGTGTGGTGCGACAGCCTGGTGGTCCGCAACACGGCGGGCGAACTGTGGCGCCACGAGAGCGACGGATGCGGCACCCTCCCCGGTCCTGCCTCGTCCAAGACCCGGATCGGCTGGGGCTTCGGAATCTTCGACACCCTGCTCCCCGCCGGTGATCTGACCGGCGACGGCCGGGGCGATCTGCTGGCCCGCAAGCCGGACGGCTCGTTGTCCCTCTACGCCACCACCCGGACCGGCACCCTCGCCGCCCCGGTCCGTATCCCCGGCTCCTTCAAGGGCCTCACCCTGATCGCCCCCGGCGACCTGACCGGCGAAGGACACGCCGACCTGCTGGCCCGCGACGGCGGCGGCGAACTCTGGCGCTTCAACGGCACGGGCAAGTCGGCCCTGGCCGCGAAGACCCTGGTCGCAAAGGACTGGCACCCCACCCACACGTCCTTCGCGGGCATCGGCGACCTGAACGGCGACGACCGCGCGGACCTGCTCTCCCGCGACACGTCCGGCCGCCTCTGGCAGCACCTCGGCACGGGCACGGGCACCCTGTCCGCCCCCACCCAGGCGGGCACGGGCTGGCAGCGCTACACATCCCTCCACTGACCCGAAGGGCCGTCGCCGGGCCCCTCGACCGGTCCCGGCGACGCCCCGCCCCCACCCGCCACACGCCTACCACGGGATACCCGATCGGCTCCGGCTCCGGGTCCGGCTATGCTCAGGTGTGGTCGGGCCGAGGGCCGCTAGCTCAATTGGCAGAGCAGCGGACTTTTAATCCGTTGGTTGTGGGTTCGAGTCCCACGCGGCCTACCGCGAAGCCCCAGGTCAGGGAGATCTCCCGGCCTGGGGCTGCTTCGTTTTGCGGAGCACTTCCGGCATGAGCTCCACCGATGCGCCACCGAAGGGCGGATGGCGTGGCGGGTGGGTGTGTCCGGACCGTGACATGTGGAAGCCCCGCGCGGTGGCGGGGCTGCGGGGGTGGTCGGGTTACGGCAGCTTCCACTGCCCCTTGTGGTTGGCGTACCCGCCGTCCCAACCGAACTGCACGGACGCGATCTTCGACGTCTTGGGGGCCTCGAACACCAGCCAGCCGAGAGTCGTGAGACCGGGCTGGAGTGTGAGGCCGTAGCCCATGGAGGGCCCGCCCTTGATCTTGGCGATTGCGGTCTCGAACTTTCGGCCCCGGGTGTCGGTGATCTCGGTACTGAGGGCGGGGGTGTCGGCGTAGACGACGGTGCCGGTGTTCTTGATCTCCAATTCGATTCCGATCAGCCGGTTGCCCTTACCGGGCCGGTTGAATTCGCCTATCGGGACGCCCGGGTCGGAGATCTTCTTGAGGGTGACCGACAGCTTCTGGCCGTCCTCGTCGCCGTTGACCGTGATGGCGTCGCCGACACCGGCGTCCTTGGGGGCGGGTGGTGGCGTGCTGGCGGTGGTCTTGATGGGCTCGGCGGCGGGTGTGCTGGCCTTGGCGTCGGGTTTGGTGGTGGCCTCGGGGCCGCTGTCGTCGGTGCAGGCGGTGAGTCCGAGGATGAGTGCCGCGCCGAGTGCGGTGAGGTTGGTGCGTCGCATGGTCCCCCCTGGGATGCGTGATGAGATGTCTCATCGTGGTGCCGGGGGCGGGGGGTTGGTAGCGGTGTGTCCGGACCGTGACCTGCGAAGAAGCGCCCCGCCCGGTTTCGACCGGCGGGGCGCTTCGGCGTGGTCGTTCAGTTGAGCGCGCCGACGCGATGGGCGAAGGCGCGGACGCCCGGCAGCGTGCGGTCGTGGCGGGTCAGGCCGACGGCCATGGTGCGGACCGAGCCGCGCCGGACTTCCTGCGGGGCGGCCCGTTCGGCGGCCAGGAGCGCCTGGAAGGCGCGGTCTGGCTTGGCCCACTGGTCGAAGGAGCGGGCGACGTCGATCCAGTAGCGGGCCCGCCGCTCGGGCGACGGGAGGCGGGTGACGTCGACGCGTCGGGCGTGCTCGATGGCCAGTCCGCAGTCGCCGAGGAGGTGGCTGATGGAGATCCGGTGCAGAAGGACTTGGCTGTGCCCGAAGAAAGTGGTGCCGCCCGGCTGCTCTTCCCGCCCCAGGCGCGTAGCCGTGGCCTCCGCCTCGGAGATCAGTTCCCGGGCCGTGTGGCGGTCGCCCTGCTTCGCGGCGGTGTACGCGGCGGTGGCGTACAGGTTGCCCTGTACGGAAAGGCGTTCGGCCTCGGGGACGGTGTGATCGGCCGCGAGCTGCCGGGCGGCGGTGACCGCCACTTCGGTGGCGCGCGCGTAGTGCCCCTGGCGTCGCCAAGAGCTGGAGACCATCCGGTGTGCCTCGGCCACGGTCAGGGCCCCGGCGCCGGACAGTGCTGCGGTCAGGGCCCGGTCGGCGGTGACGGTGGCCAGGCCGTCCTCACCGAGCTTGATGCACAGCCGGGTCGCGATGTTGTACAACTCGGCGACGGCGCCCTGCTGGCCCAGGGCCCGGGCGAGGGCGATACGGGCGGGCAGTGCGCGGGCGAGTGCGTCGTAGCGGCAGGACCTGAACTCCCGCCGTGAGGCTGCGAGCGAGACGGCCACCGACTCCCGCGTGGGCTCGACACCGGCCCCGGGCGCGCCTCGGTGCAGCAGCAGGTCCTCCAGTCCTGACAGGGTCGGCGCGGCGAGCGCCGGAGTCACACCGAGGACGGTGCTCGCGGCGGTCGTTGTGAGCCCGGCCAGGAGGTTGCGGCGTCGCACTGGGTCCTCACCCTCTTCACCTAGCGGCGGCGTTCCGGCCACCCTAGTTGCCGGGCCCGACGCATGAGGGGTCGACTCGTAAGCCCCGGGCGAAGAGTGTCCCGGGGCCAGTCCGAGCAGATGGGGCGGGATGCCGAGCACCTCCACGATGCGCCGTAGCAGGACCATGTCCCGCATCGGCTGTTTGCCCCGCTCCATCCGGGAGATGGAGGCCGCCGTGTACCCGGTCGCCGCTCCTAAGTCCGCTTGTGTGAGACCGGCCGCGACCCGGGCCAGTCTGACGACTCTGCCGGGGCCGCCCTGGGCGCCGTTGACCGGTGTCGAGGGTGCGCGCCAGCTAGTGCGCACGTCGTTCAGAGACACGATTCCCCACCTCCCGCCGGATGGATTGTCGCCCTGTCACGGGCCGGGGCGCGAGCTCCCGTAAGTCACTTACACGGGGTGCAAACCGATTACCTGCCGCCGGGACACCGCTCTCCCACGTCCCCTGCTGCCGGTTTCCTTTCTGACAGGTGGCCCGGTCCTCGGGCCTCCGCACCAGGAAGGCGGGCACCATGTGTGCGCTGATTCTTCTCGACAACCCCTCCGTCGGACACCCGTCGGATGTCAAAGGCCATATCTGGATCCTTCGGCCGTACGGGAACGCACGATGACGGCGCCTGGTCGCCGAGAGCAGCCATCCAGCGCCGGGAACGGTGAGCAGCGGGCGGTGATGACTTTGCGGGTCTCCCGGGATTCGGGTCGTACGTGGGGTCCGCCCACGGTCGTCCGGGCCGACAGCGCCCGTGATCTGCCGCCCGAGCCGATGCTGTTTCCGCCCTGCCGGTGCTCCCGCTGCCGCAACGCCCTCGGAGGCCGGCCGTGACCGATAACCCCACGCCCGTGCCGGGTTCTGTGCCGGAGTACTGCGTGTACTGCGGGCGGCTTGTGGAGCGGTCGGAGGAGAACTTGTTGATGCTCGGGTTCTCGGCGTCCGGGTCGCGTCCGTCGTTGTACGCGCATCCGGAGTGTCCGCAGCCGCGCAGGGTCCGGCGCTGACCAGGCTCCCGTGTGCGGTGGCCCCACGCCCCGTGCACGGGTGACCGGTCCCGGCCCCGTAAAACCACCCCCGGCGCGGGGCCGGGACCACCCACACCTGAAACCAAGACGCCCCGAGGAACCGTTCGCAGCGGATCCGTCGGGGCTCGACCAACCAGCAATCACCTGGAGCTGATTCGTCGTATGAACGACTTTATCGCCGACCTCGTTGCCCGGTTACGGACTTGGCTGAAGCCGCGCCGCCGAACCACCGTGATCGTCGTCATCCAGCCCCCGCCCCCGGTCGATCCGTGGACCCGGCCCTGGTCCAGCCCCTCCCAGGCGGAGGCGCGGGAGATCCTGCGGCAGCGGGCCACCGCCACCACCACCGGAACCGCAGCTCCACCTGGCGCGCGCAGGCTGATCATCGCCCGCAACGGACTGCGGTTCGAACAGCCCGTCGCTGTACGCGCATCACGGCCCGGACCGGCATGGACGTGGATCCGGTGACCCGCGACGGGCTCCTCGCCAAGCCCCCACAGCCCTCCGCCGCTGAATGCACCGTCTGCGGACGCAGCACCACCGCGCCGGTCGAAGTCCACCCCGGACAGCTCACCTGCCCCGAGCACATCGTCGACGCGTACCGGCCCGCACGGCGAACCGGTACGGCGGATCAGGCGCCGAGTCGACCGTCCTCGTCGTCGTTGTCGCGCCGCTGATCCCCCGCACGGACACACGCCGCCTCCCGCGCCGCCAGCACCTCGTCGCCGTGCTCGAAGGCCCAGGCGCCGATGGTCTCGATGGGGCCCAGCAGTGTGCGGCCCAGGTCCGTGAGGGCGTACTCGATCCGGGTGGGAGTGTCGGGGGGTTCGTGGCGGGTGACGAGGCCGTTGGAGTGGAGGCGGCGGAGGGTTTCGGTGAGGACCTTGGAGCTGATGCCGCCGATGCGGCGGCGGAGGTCGGACGGGCGGTGGGGGCCGTCGCGGAGGGCGTGGAGCAGGACCGGGTTCCACGTGTTGGCGAGCAGGTCGAAGGCGAGGCGGGCGCGGCAGTCGGCGAGGAAGGCGTCTGGCGTCACGTACCAGATGGTGCCCGACCGGGTGCCTAGCGTCGACGGGGACGGTCGGAGTGGTAAGTGGAGAGGGGACGTGTGATGAGGATCGGCGTACTGGGGACCGGGGCCATGGCCGACGCGCTCGGCAGTCACTGGGCGCGGGCAGGGCATCGGGTGGTCGTCGGGGGGCGGGACGTCCGGAAGGCCGAGGAGCTCGCGGAGCGGATTGGCGGTGGGGCGGAGGGTGCGGGGATGCGCGCGGCGGCCGAGTTCGGGGAGGTGGTGCTGGGCGCGCTGCCCTTCGCGGCGGGGGCGGAGGTGGTGCGAGGGCTGCGTGCGGCCCTGGACGGCAAGGTGCTGCTCGACTGCTCCAACCCGGTCGGGCCGGGGTTCCGGCTGCTGACGGACGGCGGGCCTCCGGCCGCGCGGCGGCTGGCCGACGCGGCGCCGGGGGCCCGGGTGGTCAAGGCGTTCAACCTCTGCCACGAGGACGTGTGGCGTATGCGCCCGCCGGTGTTCGACGGGCGGCCGCTGGCCGTGCCGGTCTGCGGGGACGACGCCTCGGCCCTCGTACGGGTAAGGGAATTGGTGCGGGACGCGGGCTGCGAACCCCTGGCCGCCGGTGGTCTGGAACGCGCGGGGCTGCTGGAGGCGACGGCCGCCCTGTTCATCGGGTTGTGGGTCGGCGAGGGCGCGGACGTGCAGGCGATCGCGCCCCCGCTGCCGTACGCGGCCGGCGCTGTTTCGCGTACACCGGTCCCGGGAAAGTGATCCGGGGTTCGGGACGGCGGTTGTGCTTCCGGAGGTGTGTGGCGGAGTGACGGACGACGGTACGGAAGAGGCTTGGTCCGGCATGAGCCCCGCGGTGCGGGAGGCGTACGGTCCGGCGGATCTGAGCCGGGAGCCGATCTTTGCCGGGGGGTTCATCAACTTCGGGTACTGGCGCGATGTGGATCTGGACGCCCCGCTGGGCGAGGCGGAGCGGGTGCGCAGTCAGGAGGATCTGTACCGGCGGGTCCTCGACGGGCTCGCGCCGCCGGCCGGGGCGACGGTCCTGGAGGTCGGCTGCGGGCTCGGGATGGGGTGCGCGGTGGCCCTGCGGGAGTACGCGCCCGCCGCGATCACCGGTATGGACGTCCACCCCGAGCAGTTGCGGCGGGCCCGCGAGGCGCAGAAGGACCTGCTCGGCGCGGAACCCGGGCGGCTGCGGTTCGTCCGGGGTGCCGCCGAGCGGATGCCGTGGGACGGGCCCGAGTTCGACGCGGTCATCAGTGTGGAGGCCGCACAGCACTTCCCCGACCTCCGCGCCTTCGCGGCGGAGACCGCACGCGTACTGCGGCCCGGCGGGCGGGTGGGCGTTACCAGTTTCTTCGCGGTGGACGGCGCCCCGGCCCGCCCCGGGCAGCTCGCGAAGCTGCTGGAGACCTTCGCGAACGGTCTGGACATCGCCCGCCCGGTCGGCGCGCTCGCGGACGCCTTCACCGAGGCGGGGCTCGACGACGTACGCGTCGAGTCGATCGGGGAGCGGGTCTGGCCCGGCTGGGACCTGTGGCTCGGCCGGTGGTGGCCGCCGGGGAGCTGGCCGCGGAACTTCCGGCAGGCGTGGGAGCGGGGCATTCTGGACTACTACGTCATCACCGCCACCGCCGCCCGGCTGCGGTAGTCGGCGGACTGGGGGGCGGTGACGACCGGTCGGTCCTGTCGGACTACTTCGGGAGGATGAAGGGGCCCACCTCCTTGGCCCAGACCGGTTCCACCACGGTCCCCTTCGCGGTCGTCGTCGCCTTCAGGGCGAGGCTGCTGCCCATGAACCGCAGATCGATGGCGAAGTGGGTGGTCGACCCGGTCCGTTTCAGGCCATGGATGGCCGGGTTGTCGTAATTGAGGCCGTTGAGGACCTTCCGGACCTGGTCGGGGGCGGTGGACTTGCCGGCGAGGGCCTTGCTGATCCGCTCCCCGTGGCGCTTGCCCGCGCACGTCTCTTCGGCGCTCAGCTCCGACGGCGGTTCGATGCCTTCGACCCGCTCCGGCCTGGGCTCCGCGTCGTCGACCGGGGGCGCCCCGAGGTCGGCCGGGGGCTCCTCGCCCGGCGGAAGCACCTCTTCCGACACGGGCGGGACGGGGTCGGGGTAGCAGGGCTCCGCGACCTGGACGATCATCTCGAGGAAGGCCAAGCTCACCTGGGAGTCGCCGGCGTCGTCGTCGGGCGTCTCCTCCTGCGCGGCCGCGGCCGGGGCGGCGGCGGGCTGGTTCTGCGCCTGGTTCTGCGTCCGTGCGGTGCCGGTCGGCGCGTCCTCGCCGTTCGCGTTCGCCTTGTCGGTGCCGCAGGCGGTGAGAGCGAGTACCACGGCGACCGCGGTGCCCGCCAGAGCGAGCCGCGAACGGCGGGAGGTGCGGGGCGAGTGGCCGATGGCTGCGTCGTATCGGGTCATGCGGCCAGCTTTCGGCCAAGATCGAGCCACCACATGAGCATCCGTACTCAGACGAACACCGTGATACGAACTCGGGTACGGAGGCCCCGGCAAGATCGATGAGAGGCTGCCCGGAGAGCGTCGACGAGGGGAGCACGGGATGATCCGCTGGGTGTACGCGTTCGTGGACCGGCCGTTCGAGGAGTTCGCCGGGGCGGCCGAGTTCTGGACCGCCGTCACCGGGACCCGGTTGTCCGCGCCGCGCGGTGACAAGGGGGAGTTCGCGACCCTGTTGCCGGACGCCGCCGTGGCCGATCCGCATATCAAGGTGCAGGGGGTCGCCGACGGAGGCGACGCCGTGCGCGGCGCGCATATCGACTTCGCCGTGGAGGACGTACCCGCGTTCGTGGCGCGGGCCGTCGGTGCCGGAGCCGTCGTGGTGGGCGATCACGACGGGTGGACCGTACTGAAGTCCCCCGCCGGACAGGCGTTCTGCGCCGTGCCCTGGCAGGGCGAGGCGCGCCGGTCCGGGGTCTTCGCGGGGACCCGGCTCGACCAGGTCTGTCTCGATATCACTCCGGAGATATACGAGTCGGAGACCGCGTTCTGGAGCGCGGCGACCGGCTGGCCGCTGCTGTACGCGCCGCGGGCGGAGTACCGCGCCGTGCAGGGCCCGGCCGGGCTTCCCCTGCGGCTGCTGCTCCAGCGGCTCGACGAGTCGCGGGCGACCGGCGCGCATCTCGACTTCTCCGCCGCGGACCGGGCGGCGACCGCCGCCGCGCACGAGGCGCTGGGGGCGACCGTGGTGGAGACGGGGGAGCACTGGACCGTGCTGCGGGATCCCGCGGGGGGCGTGTACTGCCTCACCGACCGGGACCCGGCCACCAGTCTCGAAGAAGGCTGAACCGATGGCGGTACGGTACGGGCCCCGCGCCGGGAGCGCGGGGCCCGAACCGTATCGAAACGCCTGCTAGCAGGACGACGAACAGCCGCAACAGGCCGACTTGACCTGCACGTTGTCGATAACCGGGCCGTGCGCGCCCGGGGTGCCGCTGACGAAGGTCAGCGTCGTCGCCGCCGCGCCCGCCGTGAAGTCGAACTGCCGGTTCACATAGCCCATGTTCGGCCGGGTCTTGCCGGTGACGTCGAAGGAGAAGTCCTGGAAGTTCTGGCCGTCGATCAGAACCCGGCCCGTCTTCACGGCCGGGGTGGACGCGCCGTCGACGTTCCCGGCCAGGGAGTAGCTGACGGTGTACGACCGCCCGGGGACGGTCGTGAACGTCTGGGCGACCGTCCCCGGTGCCCCGGCGTTCAGGTCGATGGACTGGTCGCCCTCGGCCGCCTGCCAGAACCCGTTGTCGATCAGGTCGATACCGCCCGCCCCCACCCGCCACGGGCCGAGGAAGCTGCCGGCGGCATGGGTCGAGAAGGAGTTCGCGGGGGCGAGCGGGTACTCGAAGCTGCCGTTGTCGAACCGGCTGAGCGCCGCGGCCTGGGCGGGCGCGGCGAGGACGGCGCCCGTCGCGGCGAGCGCGAGGCCGGTCGCGATGAGGGCGGTACGGGCACGCAGGGCTGACATGGAACCTCCGTGGAATTCTGGGAACGCGTCGGCATCGGTCGATTTCGGCGACCCCGGCGGGCATATTTCCCGCCCGACGAATTTCCCGTTCATCGGCCCGGAGGCCAACCCCGAAAAGGCGGCGCACTTCGGCTCTACGCCCGGAGCCGATGCCTCCGCGCGCCGGTTTCGATACCGGTGGACGACCGTACGCGCCGGTCAGAGCCGCAGGTCGGAGCCGCTCTGAGGAGGCGGGCCCCTTTTCTCGTCATGGATATTCCGTGAAGAGATACGGCGGAAACGATACTGCGCCAGTCGATCATTGCGCGGGATTCTCATACGATAAATCCGGGGCCGTCATCAGGGATTTCGGTACGGGGTTCGGTGCGGCGAACGGAAAAGCGGGCGGCCCCACCGCGAGGGGGGAGCGCGGCGGGGCCTGACCCGCCCCTGCCCGGGTCCCGCCGGGTTATGCACGGGGACGGTGCGAGGGCGGTGCGAGGACGGCGCGAGGGCGGTGCGACAGCGGCGCGAGGACGGTGCGAGGGCAGCCGTACGACGAATGGCTCGCATCGCGTAGTACGCGCTGTGTACTATCCGGCCCCATGCAGACCCATGACGCGCAGACCCTCGTCCTGACCGTCCTCGCCGAAGGTCCCGGCCACGGCTATGCCGTCAACGCCGCCGTCGAGAAGCTCTCCGGCGCCCGGCTCGGCGCGGGCAGCCTCTACGGCGCCCTCGAACGGCTGGAGCGGAAGGGGTTGATCGAGCCGATGGAGGTACGGGGCCGCCGGCGGCCGTACCGGATCACGGGCCGGGGCCGGGACGTACTCGCCCGGGAGGCGCGGACCATGGGACGGGTCAGCGGCCAGGTCTTCGAGACCGTCCCGCCCGACGAGATCCACTATCTCGACCGGGTCGCCGCCGGCGCGGGCCGGTCGTACAAACACGTGGCACGGCACGAACTCCGGGCCCGCGCCGGGCACACCGTCCTCGACCTGGGCTGCGGGCCCGGCACCGATCTGGAGTCGCTCGCCCGCCAGGTGGGTCCCGGGGGCTCGGTGATCGGGATCGACGCGAGCCGGGAGATGGTGGAGCGGGCGGGGGAGCGGACCGCGGCCGAGGAGAACGTGGAGGTACGCGTCGGTGACGTCCACCGGCTGCCGCTCCCGGACGCCGGGGCCGACCGGGCGCGAACGGACCGGGTACTCCAGCACGTCGAGGACCCGGCCGCCGTCCTCGCCGAGGTCCGGCGGGTGCTGCGCCCCGGCGGACGCCTGGTCATGGCCGAACCCGACTGGGACTCCCTCGCCGTCGACCACCCCGACCTGGAGACCGCCCGCGCCTACACCCGGCACATCACGGACCGGATCGTCCGCAACGGGATCCTGGGCCGCCAACTGCCGCGGCTCGCGCGGGCGGCGGGCTTCGACGTACCGACGGTCACCCCGGTGACCTCCGTCTTCCGCGACGTCCGCGCCGCCGACGACGTCTTCGGACTGCACCGCAACACCGAACGCGCGATCGCCGCCGGATATCTGTCGCGGGAGCAGGGCGACGCCTGGCTCGGCACGCTCGCGTCGGACGGGCCCTTCTTCGCGTCGGTGACGCTGTACGTGGTCGTGGCCGATGTACCGCCCTCCCGGCCGTGACGCACGCGCCCCCGACACCGCTCAGGTGCCGGGGGGCGCTTCGGGCCGGTTTCGCAGGAACGTTACGGCGCCGGTTCGTACGTCACCTGGTCACCGGAGCAGTCGGCGGCCAGTTCGTACAGCTTCGTCTGCTCGGACTGGTCGACGGTCAGACCCCAGCGGAGCTTGGTCGCCAGCCATTCCGAGGTGTAGCGACAGAGCGCGCCGGTCGAGGTCGGCAGCCATTGGGCGGGGTCCTGGTCGGACTTGGAGCGGTTTGAGGCGGCGGTGACGGCGACCAGGGAGGCGGCCTGGCCCTGGTCGTTGGCGTAGGCCTCGCGGCGGGCGGCGGTCCAGTCGGATGCGCCGGAGTCCCAGGCCTCGGCGAGCGGCACCATGTGGTCGATGTCGAGCGCGGCGGCGGAGGTGACGGTCTTGTTGTCGTAGTACGAGAGCCACTTGCCGCCGGTCAGGGCGCAGCGCGCGCCGACGGTGGGGGCGGTGACGGCCTCGGAGATGAGGACTTCGTTACGGGTGTTGCAGCCGTCGGGCTTCAACCCCGCGTTCCAGTGCTTGAACTTGGTCCGCTCGTAGCCCGTACGGTCCTCCGTCCGTACGGAGAGCCGGTTGACGGCGAGGAGGATCGGCACGGTCTGCGGGGCGGCGGCCTTGGCGCCGGGGGCACCTTCAGGGGCGGGGGCCTGGGCGGCCGGGGCGCCTTCAGGGGCGGGCGCGGCCGGCGCGGCCGACGCGGGGACGGTGAGGGCGAGGGGGACGAGCGCGAGTGCCGCCGCGGTCGCGGCGCGCTTCAGGCGGATAACCATGTCAACTTGAGTACGTGCAGTTCACCCCTACGTGGTGCCATGAATCGGGGAACTGGTGCGGATGACGTAATCCGTTCACCGTAGAAACGTTTCTGCGCGTGGGGGTGAGGGCACCCGAGGCCCATGCCCGTGACCCGTCCCGGCGCGGGTGCGTTGTCCCGGCATGACCAAGACGCAGCGCATCCTCACCGCCGTCGCCCTCGCCGCCGGTGCCTCCGCCCTCTCCGTGTCCGGCGCCTCCGCTGCCGGACACCACACGGGCGGCCAGTCGCCGGAGGGCGTGCAGTCCCTGACCGACGGGGTGTCGTCCCTCCAGGGCGGGCTCAAGGAGCTGAACCAGCTGAACCAGCTGATGGAGGTGCCCAACGCGCTGGCCCCGCTGATCGACCCGGTCGCGCAGGTCGCGGGCGCGATCCAGTAGTCCGGGCGGCGGCGGTCCGCCCTCCGGCGCGTACGGCCGCGGCGTCCCCCGCCCCCGCCCCCGCCCCGCCCCCACCCTTCGCCGACCCGTCCGGGCCTGTTCGGGACCGTTCGGGCCTGTTCGGAACCGTCCGGAGAGAATCCCGGAAAGAAATCCGGGAAATCTCGTCGGCCGGTGTCGAGAAGCCGTCATCGGCTCCGACGTCTCCTGTGAAAGCCGCCCACGAGGGGCGGGGCCGCGGGAGGGATCCCCGGCCGCGGGACCGAACGAACGAGGAGTGGACATGAAGTATCTGGTTCAGATCCAGGGCACCCAGGCCGCGTACGAGGCCATGGCGGGCAAGCCCTCCGCGGGCAACCCGGCGTGGAGCGAGGCCGATCTGGCCGCGATGTTCGCGCACATGGGAGCCCTCAACGACGACCTCGCCGAGACCGGCGAACTGGTCGACGGCAACGGACTCGCCGAGCCCGACCGCGCCCGTTACGTCCTGGCGGGCCCGGGCGGCAAGCCGGTGATCACGGACGGGCCGTACAGCGAGACCAAGGAGGTGCTCGCCGGGTACTGGGTGCTCGACTGCGCGAGCCTCGACCGGGTGACCGAGATCGCCGCCCGGGTCGCCTCGTGTCCGATCCCCGAGGGCTCCACGCCTTCGCCGATCGTGATCCAGCCCATCCAGGAGGCGCCGGGCGCCTGAATCCCGGCGCCGCGCGGGGCGGCCGGAGGCCCGTGATACGTACTGCGGCTATGAGCCGTAGCCGTACGAACGCCGACGCCTGCCACGACAGCTCCGCCGGGAACGTAACCGCCGGGGCCGAAACCGTCGGGGCCGAAACCGTCGGGACCGGGACCGCCGGGGCCGAGACCGCCGACGTCGGGACCGCCGACGCCGCCGCGGCCAGGGCCGGCACCGAGGACGACGCCACCACCGAGGACCTGCTGCGCCTGCACGCGCCGCAGGTCCTCGGCGCGCTCGTCCGCCGCTACGGGCACTTCGACCTCGCCGAGGACGCCGTCCAGGAGGCCCTGATCGCCGCCGCCCGCCAGTGGCCCGACGAGGGCGTCCCCGCCAACCCCCGCGGCTGGCTCATCAGGGTCGCCGCCCGCCGCCAGGTCGATCTGCTCCGTGCCGACGAGGCCCGCCGCCGCCGGGAGGAGAGCGCCGCGACCCTCGCACCGCGCGACGCCCACACCGCCCCCGCGCCCGGTGAGGACCGAGCCCCCTCCGACGACGACACCCTCACCCTCCTCTTTCTCTGCTGCCACCCCGATCTCACCGCCGCCGCGCAGATCGCCCTCACCCTGCGGGCCGTCGGCGGGCTGACCACCGCCGAGATCGCCCGCGCCCATCTGGTGCCCGAGGCGACCATGGCCCAGCGGATCAGCCGGGCGAAGCAGAAGATCCAGGGCGTGCCGTTCGTCCCGCCGGGCCCCGGGGACCGCGACCGGCGGCTCGCCGTCGTCCTGGAAGTCCTGTACCTGATCTTCAACGAGGGGTACACGGCCTCGTCCGGCAGCCGCCTCCACCGCTCCGACCTGGCCCGGGAGGCGATCCGGCTGACCCGCCGGGTCCGCCGGCTGCTGCCCCGCGAGGGCGCGGTCACCGGACTGCTGGCGCTGATGCTGCTCACCGAGGCGCGTTCCCCGGCCCGCAGCGGCCCGGACGGTGAGCTGATCCCGCTCGACGAACAGGACCGGACGCGGTGGGACCGTACGGCGATCGACGAGGGCACGGCCCTGGTCGAGGAGGCGCTGGGACAGGGCCCGGCCGGGGTCTACCAGCTCCAGGCCGCCGTCGCGGCCCTCCACGACGAGGCGCCGCGCGCCGATGACACCGACTGGCCGCAGATCCTCGCCCTGTACGACCTTTTGGTCTCGATCACCCCCGAACCGATGGCCGAACTGGGGCGGGCCGTCGCCCTCGCCCGGGTACGCGGGCCCGAGGCCGGCCTCGCCGAGGTCGACCGGCTGGCGGAACGACCGGCGGACCGGCTGGCGGGACACCACCGGCTCGACGCCGTACGGGCCCATCTGCTGGAGGAGGCCGGACGGCCGGACGAGGCCCGGGAGGCGTACGAACGCGCCGCCGGCGCCACCCTCAGCGACCCCGAGGCCCGCTATCTCCGCGCCCGGGCCGCCCGCCTCACCGGCTGATACCAGGATCGACAGGTTTGCCGGGGTTGACCCTCACGCAACGTCAACTTCTACCGTTCGGGTCATGGAGTGGTCGATCCAAGAGGTCGCCCGGCGCGCCGGGACGACCAGCCGCACCCTGCGGCACTACGCGGACATCGGGCTGCTGGAGCCCCTGCGGACCGGGGCGAACGGCTATCGCTACTACGGGCCGGACGAGCTGGTCAGGCTCCAGCGGATCCTGCTCCTGCGCGAGCTGGGGCTCGGGCTGCCCGCGATCGCCGAGGTACTGGCCGGTCAGCGCGATACGACCGGCGCGCTCCGGGCCCATCTGGAGCTGCTGGAGCTGGAGCGGGACCGGCTGGCCCGCCGGATCGCCTCGGTACGGACCACCTTGCTGAAGACCCGGAGAGGAGAGGAACTGATGGCGGAGGACGTGCTCGACGGATTCGACGACAAGCGGTACGAGAAGGAGGTCACCGAGCGCTGGGGCGCGGACGCCTGGCGGGACGGCAGGCGGTGGTGGTCGGCGCTCGACGAGGAGGCGCGGCGCACCCACCTGGCGGACCACGAGGACATCGCCCGCGACTACGCGCGCGCCCTGAAGGACGGCGCCGACCCCGGGGACGAGACGGCGCAGGCGGTCACCCGGCGGATGTACACCTGGCAGTCCGCGGTACGGGCCCCGTCGAAGTACCACTTCATCGGCCTCGGCGAGATGTTCGCCGCGGACCGCCGCTTCGGCGACAACTACGACAAGTACGGGGAGGGGACGGCGGCCTTCGTCCGGGACGCGATGCGCGTCTACGCGGACCGTCATCTCGCCGACTGACGGGCCCCGCGAGAACTCGTGAGGCCGTGGGGGCGGAAATGGTCGTGAGAGGTGCTCCGGATGGCGTAAGGTTGTGTTCAACGGCGCGGGGTGGAGCAGCTCGGTAGCTCGCTGGGCTCATAACCCAGAGGTCGCAGGTTCAAATCCTGTCCCCGCTACTGAAGACGCGGCCCGGTATTCCTTCACGGAATACCGGGCCGTTGTCATTTTCGTATCGGCCCGGTTTTCCGGTGTTTTGGTCTGCCCGATTCCCGGGTTCCCGGTTGTGCCCGGTGCCCGGTGCCCGGTCCCGTGCCCCGTTTCTCGGTTCCCGGGCCCGTTTTCTTTCGGGCCCCCGCGGCGCCCCTGCGGGCGGACCCGTCCCCCGTCCGGTCCACCGTGGCTCGCCCTCCGCCCGCCCGGCCGTGACGCTGAGGTGAGAGGAGAGCATCCGTGGCGGAGGAAGAACAACCGAACGTGTCCGGTGGTGCCCGGCGACTCGCCCGGATGCTGCCGTCTCTGATGATCATCGCGGGTGTGCTCTACGACCTGGCGACGCCCGCGAAGTTCACCGCCGTGCCCATGTTCACCGCCGCCCCGCTGCTCGCCGCGCCCTTCTTCTCGTTCTCCGTCACCCTGGTGACCGGAGTCTTCGCCGTCCTGACCGAGGTGGGCCTCGACCTCTACAACGACGTCCTCGACGAGACCCAGGCGTATACCGAGCTGACCACCGTCGTCACCGTCTCGGCGCTCGCCCTCTTCATCAACCGGGTCGTCACCCGGGGCAATGAGCGGCTCGCCTCCGCCCGGGTGATCGCCGAGACCGCGCAGCGCGCCGTGCTGCCCACCCCCGCCGAGGAGATCGGCGGGCTGCGGGTCGCCGCCCGGTACGAGGCCGCGCTCGCCGACGCCTTCATCGGCGGCGACCTCTTCGCCGTCCAGGACACCCCGCACGGGGTGCGCCTGGTGGTGGGCGACGTCCGGGGCAAGGGCCTGGGGGCGGTGGAGGCGGTGGCCGTCCTCATCGGCGCCTTTCGGGAGTCCGCCGAGCGGGAGCCGACGCTGGAGGAGGTCGCCGACCGGCTGGAGCAGGCGCTGGTACGGGAGGGCCTGCGGCGCGGAGGGCCCGACGAGCGGGCCGACGAGAACATCGCCCACTTCGAGGGGTTCGCGACCGTGGTGCTCGCCGAGATCCCGCGCGGGACGGGGATCGTACGGATGCTCAACCGCGGGCACCCCGATCCGCTGCTGCTCCACGGTGACGGCCGGGCGAGGTTTCTGCCGCCGGACGACGCGGCCCTGCCGCTGGGGATGCGCGAGCTGGGGGAGTGGCCGGGGCGGACCGAGACCCATCCGATGCCCGAGGGGTCGACCCTGCTGCTGTACACCGACGGGCTCTCCGAGGCGCGGAACGCGGCGGGGGACTTCTACGAGCCGGGGGCGCGGCTCGGGGGCCGGGTGTTCCCGGGGCCCGGGGAGCTGCTGGACGCGCTCGTCGACGACGTGCGGCGGCACACGGCCGGCGGGGCGACGGACGACATGGCGCTGCTGGCCGTCGCCCGGCCGGCGGTCGACGACCCGTCCGACCCCGGTCGACCCCGGGGACAGGCGGCGCTCCGGGGTCTTGGATAAAGACTTGACCAACCCTTCGCCAAGTATCCGAGCCTATGTGCCATTGCACGGCCGTTTTCTCGACCGAGGGTAACCGCGTCGTCGCTGTGGATATACCGATTGACGATCCGTCAGTGCCGGGGTCCGTGTCGACGGGGTGTCAGGTCGATGATCCGCGGGGTGACTCGCCCGATTTGACGATCTTCTGTCCTGGTTGATCCACCGGTCGGGTTTAACGATCATCAGGAACGGCTTGGAAAACATTCCCGGTGTCTATTAACGTTCGATAACGCAGCACGGTCGTCCCAGTCGCCGTCAGGGTGGCTCCGTGCTGATGCGCCGAATCCCGTCAGGGAACCGGGGAACCACTTCTTGGGGTGAATCGGGTGCCTCCGCAGCCTGCGGAGACACGCGTAGGAGACCTTCCTGCTCCGAACCCGTCAGCTAACCCGGTAGGCGAGAAGGAAGGAAAGGAGTACGCCTCAGTGGCGTCCAACAGCCCTGCCCCGCAGGCCCCCGCAGGCCCCGGGTATCTGCACTCCGGCTTCCGTGAGGACGGCGGGCCCGAGCGGTCCACCGACGAGTGGAACCCCAGCGCCGAGACGATCGCCTCCAACCGGGGCAAGCACCGCGTACTGCGCCAGCAGCGCCGGGCCTTCGCCCGTAGCTCCACCGTTCTCGGTGTCGGTGTGATCGCCGCCGTCGGCGCGGGCGGTATCGCCACCGCGCAGGACAAGGCCCCGATCTCCATATCCCTCCCCGACGGTCTCGGCGGCGAGGACGAGGGTCCCGCCCCGGCCGGTCTCGCCACGATGGGCGCCCCCGGCGCCCAGGTCGAGGAGGCCGACGCCGCCGCCGGTGACGCCCTGCGCTCCCGGATCCTCCAGCAGGCCGAGCAGCAGCAGGCCGTGGCCGACGCCGAGCGCCGCGCCGCCGCCGAGAAGGCCGCCGCCGAACAGGCCGCCGAGGACGCGATGAAGGCGTCCGCCGACGCCAAGAAGAAGGCGGACGACGCGAAGAAGAAGGCCGCGGAGGAAGCCAAGAAGAAGGCGGAGGCCGACCGGATCGCCAAGCTGGCGAAGAGCTTCGCCCTCCCCACCTCGAACTACATCATCACCTCGACCTACGGTCAGTCCGGTTCGATGTGGTCCTCGGGCTCGCACACCGGTACCGACTTCGCCGCCGCCGCAGGTACGCCGACCAAGGCCGTCGGCGCGGGCACCATCAAGTCCGCGGGCATGGCGGGCGCGTACGGCTACCAGATCATCCTCCAGCTGAACGACGGCACCGAGGTGATGTACGCCCACCTGTCGTCGATCAACGCCAGCCCCGGCCAGAAGGTCGCCGCGGGCGACATGATCGGCCGCGTCGGCGCGACCGGCAACGTCACCGGCGACCACCTCCACATGGAGGTCAAGACGGCCGGCGGCTCGGTCATCGACCCCATCTCGTGGCTGCGCGGCAAGGGCCTCAACCCCTGAGCCCCCTCCACCCGCTGAACCCGCTGGACCCCCCGGGCCCCGTCTGAACCACCGGCAGCTCTGACGCATCACCCCCCGACGTCAGAGCTGCCGGTTTTCTCGTACGCCGTCTCCCCTGTCCGCCGTCTCCCCCGCCCGCCGTGTACCGGACCTGTCCGCCGCGCGTCCGGACCCCGGGTCGTCAGACGCGGTACGGGTTGTACCCCTCGTAGTCCCGGTACGGCGGCGGCACCAGCACCGCGCCCGCCGCCCGGGCGCCGTAGGTGAGCGCCGGACCCGCCACCGCCTTCCGGTTCCACATGTGGTGCAGCAACTCCTGCTCCCGCGCCACGAAGTCCGGGCCGGCGGTCCCGCGCAGCGCCCGGTCCCGCAGGAACGCCAGTGACGTCGCGAACCGTACGTACTCCGAAACCGCGTGGACGGCGGCCGACCCCTGGCTCCGCCGGGCGAAGGACCGGGCCTCGGACCGCGCCCGCATCGACGCCAGCGCCGCGGGCTCGGCGGACCCCAGCCAGCCGGCGGCGGCGTACGGCGGCAGCGCGACGGAGATCGTCCGCAGCTCGCGCTGCCGGGACCAGATCGTCAGCCACGTCAGCAGCGCGAAGGCCGGGACCATGAACATCCCGTACACCAGATAGAAGCCGAACGGGCCGAGATAGGACGCCGAACCGTTCCACAGGGCGTGCATCGCCATCGACAGCAGCAACCCCAGAACCGGCAGGACGATCCGGCGCACCCGCCATCGCCGCGCCGCCAGCGCCGCGAAGCCGAGACCGAGGCCGGTGAATACGGTGAAGAGGGGATGCGCGAACGGCGACATGACGACCCGTACGAAGAACGTCGCCGCCGCCGACGCGATGCCCGAGCCGCCCGCCGACTGCTCCTCGTCGAAGGCCGTACCGAGATAGAGGATGTTCTCGGTGAAGGCGAAACCGGTCGCGGTGAAACCGGCGATCACCACCCCGTCCACCAGACCGGTGAAGTGGTGGCGCCGGAAGAAGAAGACCAGGAAGACCGCGGCGCCCTTCGCGGTCTCCTCGACGACGGGGGCGACCAGGGTCGCGCCGAGGTTGTCGGCGCTCGCCGGGTCGGCCGTGGTGTTCGCGATCCACTGGATGGCGAAGGTATTGGCCAGGATCGACACCAGGGCGGCGGCGAAGGCGCCCCAGGCGAAGGCGAAGGCCAGGTTCCGCCAGGGTCTCGGCTCCACCCGGCCCAGCCAGCGGAAGGCGGCGAGCAGCAGGGGTACGGGGAGGGTGGCGAGGCCGAGACCGACGAGGAAGCCCTCGGAGCCGGTCTGCTCCCGGACCATCGCCAGGATCACCAGCGCGCACAGGGCGAGCAGCAGGATCAGCACCCCGGCCCGGATCGCCTTGCTGCGCCACAGCCGGGACACCCGGGGTTTGTAGCGCCACCGGGAACGCTCCGGCATGGCGTCGAAGACCGGTCGCGCGGCATACGCGGGCACGGCGGGGTGGGTCGTGGGGTGGGGCGCCGAGTGGGTCGTGGGATGTGGCGAGGGGTGGGTCGCGGAGTGGGGCGCGGGTTGGTCTGCGGGGTGGTCCGCCGTCACGGCATCCGGAACCCCGGGCCGGGGCCCGGGAAGCTCGGCGCGTTCCGGATGGGGCCGGAAGGCGGTGGCCTCGGGGGTCGACGGAGGCGGGACGGGACGCGGAGTGGACGGCTCTGACACCCGTCGACACTAACGACCCCCACCGACAACCGGCGACGGTTAATCGGATCCCCTGGCCGGTTGCCGCGCCCCGAACCGGAATCCGGAGCCCCGTCCGGATCGCCCCGCGGACAGGGCCCGCGGACAGGGCCCGGGGTCAGACGCGACGGAAAAGCAGGTCCCGCACCACATGCCCCTTGTCGAGACCCTGCCCCTCGAACCGCGTCCGCGGCCTGAAGTCGGGCCTGGGCGCGAAGCCGCCGCCGTCCGCGGTGTTCTCGAAGTCGGGGTGCGCGGAGAGCACCTCCAGCATCTGGTCCGCGTACGGCTCCCAGTCCGTGGCGCAGTGCAGTACGGCACCCGGCTTCAGCACGCGCGCGGCGAGCGTCAGGAACTCGGGCTGGATCAGCCGCCGCTTGTGGTGCCGCTTCTTGGGCCACGGGTCGGGGAAGTACACCCGCATCCCGTCGAGCGCGGCGGGCGTCAGCTGCTCCCGCAGCAGGATGATCGCGTCACCGTTGGCCACCCGCACATTCGTGAGCCCGTTCCGCTCGGCGAGACCGAGGAGGTTGCCCTGCCCGGGGGTGTGGACGTCCACGGCCAGGATCCCGGTCCCCGGGTCGGCGGCGGCCATCCGCGCCGTCGCCTCGCCCATGCCGAAGCCGATCTCCAGCACGACGGGCAGTCCCTCGAACATCGCACCGAGGTCGAGGGTGCCCCGGCCGTCGATGTCGAGGCCCCAGACCGGCCACAGCCGGCGGAGGGCGTCCTCCTGCCCGGTGGTCACTCGGCTGCGCCGGGGCTGGAAGCTCCGGATCCGCCGCTCGTGGTGCGATCCGGCGGGATCGGCCGCGGGTCCGCCGGGGAACCTGGGCTCGTCCCGCCGCCGTACCGGAGCGGCGGCGCTCCCGGGCTGCTCGGGGCCTTCGGGGGTCTTGGGGGTGTGGGGGCGCGGTGTCGACACAATGGGTCAATTCTACGGTGACCCGCCGCCCCCCGGCCGCGCCCCGCTGCTGGGCCCGGCCCGCCCCGCGAGCCCCTGCAGGACGCGGAAGAGATGGCCTACAGCATCGCCCGGACCCGGCGGGCCACCTCGCGGCCGATCGGGAGCGACGCCGTCGCCGCGGGCGAGGGCGCGTTCACCACATGGACCACCTGGCGGGTCTCCCGTATCAGGAAGTCGTCGACGAGCGTGCCGTCCTTGAGCACGGCCTGGGCCCTGACCCCGGCGTCCGTCCGCCGCAGTCCGTCCGCAGTCACCGCGGGCAGCAGCCGCCGGACCGCCGCCGCGAACGCCTCCTTCGATATCGAGCGGCGCAGCTCGCCCGCCCCGTACCGCCAGTGGCGGCCGGCCATCCGCCAGCTTCCGGGCCAGGCCAGGGTGTCCGCCAGCTCCCCCGGGCGGATCACGCCCCAGCCGTAGCCCTCGCGGGCGAGCGCCGGGACCGCGTTCGGCCCGACGTGGACCGAGCCGTCGACGCCCCGGGTGAGATGGACGCCGAGGAACGGGAACGCCGGGTCGGGCACGGGATAGACCAGGCCCCTGACCAGGGACGGGTCCGTCAGCTCGTAGTACTCCCCGCGGAAGGGGATGATCCGCGCGCCCGGGTCGTCGCCGGTGAGCCGGGCCACCCGGTCGCTCCGCAGCCCCGCGCAGTTCACCAGGGCACGGGCCCGCAGCACCGTACCGGCGGCCGTACGGACCGCGACCCCCCAGGGGCGGCGGTCCACCGCGACGACCTCCTCGCCGCAGCGCAGCTCGGCCCCGGCCGCGCCCGCCTCGTCGGCCAGTTTCCGCGCGACGGCGCCGAAGTCGCAGATCCCCGTCGTCCCGACGTGGATCGCGGCAAGACCGCGGACCTCCGGCTCGTACTCCGTGATCTGCGAGGGGCCCAGCTCCCGTACCGGGATCCCGTTCTCCCGGCCGCGCTGGACCAGGGCGTGCAGCCGGGGCAGCTCGTCGCGCCCGGTGGCCACGATCAGCTTGCCCGTCACCTGATGGGGCAGGCCGTGCTCGACGCAGAACTTGACCGTCTCGGCCGCGCCCGCGACCGCGTACCGCGCCTTGCGGGAACCGGGCCGGTAATAGATCCCGCTGTGGATCACACCGCTGTTGCGCCCGGTCTGGTGGCGGGCGGGAGCCGCCTCCTTCTCCAGCACCACCACCCGGGTCCCGGGGACCGAGCGGGTGAGGGCGTACGCCGTCGACAGGCCGACGATCCCGCCGCCGATGATCAGCACATCGCAGTCGTAGCCGCGGACGGTCCGCCGTCCGGTATTCGTCATCGCTCGACCTTCCACCGCGAGCTCCCCGCGTTCCTCGCCGCCACGCCCCGGCCACCGCCTCTCCGGCGGCCGTCCCGGGCCGCCGTACGTCCCACACCGATAGTGCACCCCGCCACTGACAACGCCCCTGACAACGCCACCGGTCCGCGACCGGCCGCCGCCGGAGCGGGCCGATCAGCACGGCCCGCACGGCCCGCACGGCTCGTACCGCGCCGCTCGGCCCGGTGCGGCTACGCCGGTGCCATCAGCAGCGGCCGGGCCCGCTCCCGCAGCTCGGCGACGCGGGGCTCGTCGCCGTACGGCTCCAGCTTGTGCAACAGATCCCGTACGTACTCCGTGGTCCGTACGGACGAGATCCGGCCCGCGACCTCCACCGCCCGCACGCCCGCGGCGCAGGCCGCGTCCAGATTGCCCGACTCCAGCTCGGCGAAGGCGCCGACCACCAGCCGCAGCCCGTGCGACCTGACGAACTCGTCCGTCGGCTGGGACAGCGCCTTCTCGGTGAACCGCCGCACCTGCCGGGGCAGCCGCAGATCGCGGTAGGCCTCCGCCGCGTCCGCCGCGTACCGGTCGTAGGTGTAGAAGCCCAGCCAGGAGGGGTCGGGGTCGCCGTCGCGGGACCGCTCAAGCCAGCTCTCCGCCGCCTTCAGCGCCGCGATCGCCGCCGCCGCGTCGTTCGCCTTGGCGTGCGCCCGCGCCTCCACCAGCCGGAAGAAGCTCATCGTGCGCGCCGTCGCGAGCCCCCGGTTGCGCTCCAGCGCCGCCTGGGCGAGGTCGACGCCCTCGTCGGCGAAGCCGCGGTAGATGGACTGGAGCGACATCGATGCCAGGACATAGCCGCCCAGCGGTACGTCGGCGGCCGCGCGGGCCAGCCGCAGCGCCTGGATGTAGTAGCGCTGGGCGGCCTCCTGCTGCCCGGTGTCGAAGGCCATCCAGCCGGCCAGCCGGGTCAGTTCGGCGGTCGCGCCGAACAGGGCCCGCCCGACCTCGTCCGAGTACGAGCCCAGCAGCAGCGGCGCGGCGTCGACCCGCAGGCACTCGGGGACCATCGACGACCGCCAGTCGCCGCCGCCGTACTTGGAGTCCCAGCGGCGGGCGTCCTCCGCGGCCTCGCGCAGCTTGGCGACGTCGCTGTGGCCCACCCGCAGGTCGTCAGCGGCGGCCTGGCCTGAACCGTGCTGTCGCGGGCCGCCCGCGCCCGGCGCCCCGGATCCGGTGGTGGCCGAAGACGATGTGTCGGGGACGTGGTCGGAGTGGCCGGATGAATGGCCGGAGTGCGCGGGCGCGTGCGCCGTGGTGTGCGCCGTACCGCCGGTCGACCGTTCGCCCCCACCGCTTCCACCGGCCTCTTCGTCCTCACGGAACCCCATGGCCCCGGGAGTCGCACAAGGCGGCGGAGGCCGCTCCACCGACGGATCAGCGGGTGTTATCAGCCATCGGGAAGCGGGGGTGGCATAGGCGCTCACGGAGAAGGATCCGGCCAGGGACTGCCAGATTCCGCCGCTGCCCGCCCGTCGTCCGGCCAGATCCAGCCGGTACAGATCGGTGGCGGACTTCACCGCCTGCCGGACGTCGCGCGGGAAGGCGAGACCGACCTCCGGCGCCGGATCGGCGTCGGCGAGCCCGATCTCGTGCAGCGGTACCGGCCGGCCGAGTTTGGAGCCGATGGCGGCGGCGATCAGATGCGGTGCCGCGCCCTGCGGGACCATGCCCTTGGAGACCCACCGCGCCACCGACGTCTTGTCGTAACGGAGCGTCAGGCCCCGTTGCGCTCCGAGGTCGTTGACCCTCCGGGCGAGCCCCGCGTTGCTGATTCCCGCGAGGGCGAGAACCGTCCCGAGCTTTTCGTTCGGCCCGCGTTGCTCCCTGGACATGCGCCCCACCCCTCGACACACCGACGGCCGCCGCGACGCTGCCCCGCGCCCGGCTTTCGTACCGACACCCCACCCCGAGAAGCCGCCCCGGCGCGCGGCTGCCACCGCGCTCCCGTCCCGGCTGCAAAATCGCCTGGCCGAGCCCTCCGGAATATGCCCATCGGTTCAGAACATCAGTAAACCCAGCGTAGTTCGCCGCATCCCGACCGTTAAGGGGCGGTGTTCCCTATGGCGAGATTGTTGTGCGTGTGAGCGAACCCCGCCGGGGCGCGCCGTGGACACACGGTGAACGCGCCACGGGTGGCGCGTCCCCGCCACCCGTCCCGCGGGTCGTCCGCTCCGGACGGCCGGACGGTTCCCGGGGAGCCGGACCGTCCGCCCGCCCGGCCGACCGTCCGGCCGCCCCTTCGACGGACGCCAGGCGGACATCCGACGGGCATCCGACGGTTGCCCGCCGGATGCCCGACGCATGCCCGGGAGGTGCCGGAAGGGCCGCCCGGCAGGCGCCGGAAGAACCTGCGGAGGTCCCCGAAGGGCCCCGCGCCGGCCGTCCGTGCGAGCCGCGTCGGACCTGTCCCGTACCCGTCCCGCGCCCGCCCGGCGCCCCTCCCGTACCCGCCCCGTACCCATCCCGCGCCTGCTCCGCGCCCGCGGCCGGCCGTCCGGCGGGCGCGGGGCGCGCACCCCGTCGCACCCCGGTGGCCGCCCCGCCCGGGGTCGCGTCCGCGGTGCACGGACCCCGCCCGTGCCCCCGGCCGTCCCCGCCCCCGGGCCGGGTCGCGCCGGATCCGGGGCCGCCGGGCACGGACGGCGGGGCCGGTCGCGGGCGTGCTCCGGGTGTGTGGCCGTGCGCCCGCCCGTGCGCTCTGGCCCGGGCTTCGGCCGAGGGCTTCCATGAGAGTCGCGTGGGTCGGCCCGCTGCGTACTGGAACCAGCGGGCTGGGGGACACCGCCGCCTTCAATCCCCGCGGGCGGCGGACGGTCCGGGAGGCGTATGGCGCCTCCCGGACTGTCGTATCCGGGCGTGTACGGGCGTACGCCGTACCCCGGCGGCCCCCGGCCCCCCCCCCCCCCCCCCGAGAAACCCCGAGAAC